>JANQPS010000423.1 GCA_028285365.1 Thermoanaerobaculia bacterium
GCGCGAACCGAGACTTGCTTCCCCCGGCGCCTGGTCTCCAGCCTCTGAGCCGAAAACATCGCAGCCTCACCAAAGACCGCAACCCGACCTCTCTCCAGCTCCATCACGGCGCCCTGAAGCCACTCGCCAGCCGGGACCACCGCGGTCTTGCGATCGAAACGCCCCGCTCGCCACGGCAGGCTGAGACGACTCTCCATCGGCAGTCTCAAGAGTGGCACCGTTCGCTTACGAGCCGCTTCGGTCAGACGAAAAGCCTGACCTCCAAACGTCACGACATGATCGATCCGGTCGGCGTCGCCTGCCCCGGCCGTGATCACGTGATCGAGCAAGGTCCCCTGCTCGCGGTCGTAGCGGACCTTGCTCGAGTAGTTCTGGGTCTCGGGGACCTGTGCCGAGGCGTACCCGTTCATGAAGATGAAACCGAACTCATTGGCCAGGTCTTCTGCCGCTCCCGGAAAGGGCATGTGATCCGCAATGAGCAGCAAGGCCCCACCAGCCGCGACCCACTCTCTCAGGGTCCGGATCTCGTCCGGAGAAAACGCCGAAGGAGTCGGGAGCTCCCACTTGCGGACGTTGGCTTCGTTGAGCGCATTCGAAATGACGAGAATGTCGATCGCCGACAGGCTCTCTTTCGTAAACGTCTGCTCGAACGATCGCACCTGGAAACCAGCACGAGTCACCAGCTTCGCAAACGTCTGATAGCGACCCTTCGCAGTATGGAAATTCTGGTGTGCAGCGTCGATACCGACCACCGGCCCCCGGCCGGGCGGATAGGTGGCGTTTGCCATGGGCGGCTCGAAGTCGAGATCCGGGCGCTGAGTCACACTCGTGCAAGCGACACCCAACATCAGGATCGACGTCCAGGCGAGACGGGCGCAAGTCATGACCCGGCCGCGAGCGAACGGCTGACGAGTTGCTACTCCGCCGACTTCTCGCTGGTCTCGCGTGTGAAGGCCTCGGTCTGAGTTCATGATCCATCTTCTCCCACTTCGAGTAGACAACCAGTGCCCGCTTCCAGAGGGAACCGCGCCTTTCGTCTACGATCTGCGAGCGGCTCCTCGTCGACTCGAACGACTCATCGTTCGGAGTCCACACCCGAGTCCCGGCAAGCCTACCCACCACTTCTCGAAAGGAAGACTCCATGCCAATCGTCTACGGCGTTCCGCTTTCCCCCTTCGTTCGCAAGGTACGTCTCGCCCTGCAGGAGAAAGGCATCGACTACGACCTCGAGCCCGTCTTCCCGACGGCCCCGCACAACGAAACACCCGAGTTCCGAGCCATCAGTCCCCTTGGCAAGGTCCCCGCCTACAGAGATGGTGACTTCGCCATCTCCGACTCGTCCGTGATCATCAACTATGTCGACCGCAAGTATCCTGCCCCTTCCCTGCTCCCGGCCGGTCCTGAAGACTGCGCCAGGGCCCTCTGGTTCGAGGAGCTGGCCGACAGCAAGGTCGCCGAAGCCATCGGGCCGATCTTCTTCAACAGGATCGTCAAGCCGAACGTGCTCGGCCAGGAGCCGGACCAGGCGCTCATCGACGCAGGACTCGAGGCCGTCAAGCCGCACTTCGACTACCTCGAATCGCAACTGCGTGACGACGGCTTCCTGGTCGGCGACACGCTCAGCGTCGGCGACATCGCTACGGTAGCCATGCTCCGCCTCTATCAGGTGGCCGGCGAAGCCGTGGGCTCCGAACACTGGCCCAAGCTCGCCGCGTACCACGCGCGACTGGAACAGCGACCAGCCTTTGCCCACGTCTTCGACAGTGAAAACGCCTTGATCGCCTCCATGGCGAGCCAGTAGGCCGAGCGCACGACCGGATCGAGTGGCTAGGCGGTTCCCGGGGCTGCCGCCAGGCGCTCACGGTTGGCCCGAGTGAACATCCAACTGGCGGTGCCCGGCCGACTTCCATCTCCTGCTGCAGTCCAAGACCCGCTCACCACAGTGCCACTCCGAGCCCGACGAGCCCTGCGACGGCAATCGTCAAGGCCCAGACCGAGCCCCACCTCAAGGAAAGGTCTGCAGAGCCGTCAGGCAGCGGCTCACAGCGCGGATCGAGATGGGTTCGAAGCCGGTCCAGCGCAGGCGTCGGAACACCGGTCGGAGCCGTCAGGAGCCGAAACTCGTCGTCGAGCCTCTGCATCTCTGGCCGCGCCGCGAGCGCGTGACCGACCTTGATCGCCGCGTCCTCGCCGGCGAGCCATTGACGCATCACGAGCACGAGGAGCGGCTCGGGAAGCCACTCGAAAACCCTGTGACTCCTCGGCATCACGGCAGTTCCCGACACACGCAAGACACGATAGGCCTCCCGAATGGCCCTCACCAGCAACACGAGCCCGTCACGAGTCCGCCGCAGACGGTCCGTGTCGATGCCGCACATGTAGAGCGCCAGGACCGACGGCAGGATCTCCGCAACGTGCGTCTTGAGCCAGGCGTCCATGTCCTTGGAGATCGCCACCGGGAACCCCGCTTCGCTGAACACTTCAGCAATCGCCCGGATGCGTGGCGAGATGGAACCATCGAGCTCCCCCAGAGTCGTCGGCTGCTCGCGGGCCGAAGTGATGACATAACTCAGAGCTCCATGGGCTTCGACCGCTGCAGCTCCCGGAAACCCGAGCAGAACCCGGTCTCGGCCCAGACTCTCGACCCACTCCTCAGGCCCCGCAGCATTGTTTCCGAAGAACATCACGCTTGGCGTCTTGCGGTTGGCGCTCAGGGCAGGAAGCACGTCGGAGATGCTGTGTTTCGGCAGCACCACGAGCACGAGATCGTAGACGTCGTCAACCGCGAGGCGCTCGACAACCGGGACGGCATGTAGCGTGCTCTCTCCAGTCTCCAAAGACCTGAGCTCGATTCCCCGATCGCGGATCTCCTCGAGTCGCGCGCCGCGAGCCAGAATCGAAACGTCGACCCCCGAACGCGCGAGGAGGACAGCGTAGAGGCTGCCGATGTTGCCCGCACCATAGACGAGGACCTTCATTCTCTCCTCCTTTGCACTGAGGCTGTACCGACTGCTCTGAGACCGGCTACGCCCCCTCTACCCGTCGGAGGACCCGTGTCACCGACACGGCCTCGATGTCTGACGACCACCGCGTCCGTCGAGGTCGTACTGACCCACGGGTGGTTTCCTGTTCCTCGGCATTTCCAACCGGCCAGGTCCAGCCACGCGCGTCACACCAGGCTCGTTCTGCCTCGCCTAGCCGGCCACAACACGGTACGTGACCGGTGCCCAAGACGTCACCCGAGTGATCTACCTACTGCGCCCGCCTACAGATTCGGCGGACCGATTGCGCGTCGCTCAGCCGGCGGCGGGGGTCACGACCGTCAGCAGGACGATCGCCAGGAACGCCAGCAGGAGCCAGAGTTTCAGTCGGTAATAGCGCGCCAGCCGATTGACGGCATGAAGCAAGTGGGTCTGATCACGACCTCTCGTAGCGACGATCGCGCGAAGCGAGTTGCTTGCCCGCGTCACCCAAAACGCAGCCAGCACGAAGTAGACCGCAAAAACCGCCGCCAGGAATCCCAGCCCGCTCGACTCGCCGCGGAACGAAACGATCGACACGGCGCCGCACACCGCCGCGATCCCCCAAGAGGACAGACCACTTCCGCCAATGTAGCGAGCCAGGTCCGCCAACGCCTCTTCCTGCGCAGTATCGAATTCGTACTCGGCCTGCTGCCTGGTGTCCGCGTTTCGATCAGCCGACTCGCCTGGGCTCACGAGAACCTCCCTCTGCGCTCCCGAGGGCGAGAGCGCCACGCCAGCATCCTAGACGAGCAATGTGGAGACTCTCGGTATTCCCTTAGCCTGTCGCCTAGGCGAGCGCGCGGGAGCATGTCTCAACTCTCCAGCCCCGACGCCGACCTGTGACGCCACCTCCAGACTCCAGAGAGCACCGCCCCAACGGCGATCAAAACGAGCGCGCGCACAGCCGATTCAGGGGGCACCCAGGTGAGGAGCGCAAAGCAGCTGACGAGACCAAACACCGGAACCATGCTGGGGACCTCGAAGTGTCGACTTCTTTCGTCACGCTCGCCTGCCGACCGAGCGAGCACCCCAGCTCTCTTCCCTGCCCTGGCGCGGAGTTTGGTGCGTAAGAGCGCGGCATGAACCGAGCCGAACACGGCCAGCAGCAGCACGCTCGTCGTACCAGCCAGGAAGGCCAGGCTGCCTGAATACGCAAGAAGAGCCGAGAGTCCCAAGACCAACAGAATCGCGAGATGAGGCGTATGCCGATCGCCGTGGACACGTCCCACCCAGGAAGGCAGCAGCTCCTGACGCGCCGTTCCGTAGAGGAGGCGCGACGCAGTAATGCTGTTGAGTAGTCCAGTGTTGGCCACCGCGAAGGCTGCGACCAGCCCGAACAACGCCACCGGAGCTGACGGTACGGCGTATCTCAGCACATCGACCAGAGGCGCTTCCGACGCGCCGAGTCTCTCGGGATCGACGACCCGCACCGCCACCCAAGTCACCGCCAGATACAGGACGCCGGCGGCTAGCAGGGCTCCGAGGAGAGCCCTCGGGAGATCGCGTCTAGGACGCTTCACTTCTTCGACGACGTTGACCACGTCCTCAAAACCGATGAACGCAAAAAACGCCAGAGCGCCACCCTGCGCAACAGCGGACCAGTCGGTCGCGACCCGGTCTCCGCCGGCCGCCAGCGGTACACCGTTGAACAACAAGAACGAGGCACCCGCTCCAAGCACGACGAGCAGTCCCGCCGTCTCGATCAGCGTGAACGCGATGTTCGTTCGTGACGACACTTCGATTCCAACGAAATTGAGCAGAGCGACCACCAGGAGAAACCCACCGATCAGGACGACGTTCGGCACCGACGGCAGGAGCTCTCCCACGTAGCCAGCGAAGGCACGCGACACCGCTGCGCTCGACACGATCGCTGAACACAGCACCAGCCAGCCTACGAGCAGACCAAACGACTCGCTGCCGAAGGCTCGTGTCGTCAGCCGCACCTCGGGACCACTCTGCGGATGGCGCGTGCCGAGCTCGGCATAGCTGAGGGCAGTCAGACCCGCGACCAGGAGGGCGAGCGCGAACGAAAAGGGCGCAGCACCCCCCGCAACGGCCGCTACCTCGCCGACGAGAGCGTAGATCCCCGCTCCCAGGATGTCTCCGAAGCAGTAGAAGGCTAGCGCCCAGAAGCCAAGCGCCCGCCGCAGCTGGGGCTTGTGCATCGTCGTGGATGCCATGACGGTCTGAGACTAGCGCGAGAGCACCTTCGGGCTTCGTTCTGCAGTCTGTCCCGACGTCGAGACTCGGGGTCTCGAGCTCGAGACCGATGATCACGCCCAAAGGCTCGACACGACACTGCGGGCGCACCTAGGGGCAGCCTAAGCTCCCCATTTTCAGCAGTTACCAGAACTGCCTGCTGTTCCTCAGAGCCAATCTCAGACTGGTACTGCGGTTGCAATTCCGCCAAACGAGCCTTCGAAAGACCTCGGGGAGGGTTTGGTCATGAGACGCAGGCAGCCAATGCGGACGCTCGTTCAACACATCTCGATCCTGATCGCGGGGCTCTGCCCGATGCCCCTCGCTGCTCAGCCTTTCCTCGAGTACGTCGTCAACGGAGACTTCAACGACCACGATCAACTCGATGGTTGGACACTCGCCGCTGAGGGCTTCGTCGAGATCGTCTGGAACAGCTTGGACAGTGAACTCAGCCCCGGATCCGGGAGCGTCGATCTGGTTCCGATCAACGACGGGGTCCTGCGCGTCGGGCTCTCGCAATGCCAGTCAGTCCCGCAGCCAAGCCCGGCCGTGGACTTCGACTTCACCGGAGTCGCCAGCGGACAACCCAGCGGTGTGGAGGCCGTGGTCCGCATCACCTTCTATTCGGGAGCCGACTGCGCGGGTATCGACCGTGGTTCGCTCTGGCTTTCGAGCACGTCCGTCGGCACCCCGCTGACAGGAACACTCAACGCTACGGGGAGTGCCTCGTCAGTTGCGATCGACCTCCTTGCGGGCTCGACCTCTTCCATACCCACCCTCGCGGCCAACTTCGACCAGCTCGAGCTGAGGCCCCAAGGGCCGCCGGCGCACGATCTCGAGCTCGGCATCACTCCTCCCACCGCAGCCGCTGCCGCTGGGAGCGTCTTTCCTCTGACTGCAGTCGTGACCAACAACGGCAACATGGGCGCTCGCAACGTCGTGGTGGCTCTGACACCCGAGTTCCCTATCGCCTGGTGGGGGGGCGTTTGCAGCGGAAGCACGATCGAACCCAACGGTCAAGACGTGGAGTGGTCGCTCGAGTTCCCGTTGGCACCTGATTCCAGCGTCGAGTGCGACGTTCTGTTCGAGGTGCCCGAGGAGACGCCCGAGAGCTCCTACGAGATCACGGCCACGGCCTTCTCCGACCCCCTCCGGGGACCTGGTGGTGGTGGCCCCATCACCGACGAAAACACGAGCGACAACACCGACACGACGAGCGTCGCTACCGTGGTGCCGCTTACCCTGTCGGTCGACACGGTGAGCGACACCGTCGACAGCAACCCGGGTGACGGCGTCTGCTCGGATTCGGGCGGCAACTGCTCGTTGCGCGCCGCGGTGATGGAAGCCAACGCAAACGCCGGCTTCGACGTCATCGAAGTCCCGGACCTCGGTTCGCCCTACCTACTGAGCGCTCAGGGCATCGACGACCAGAGCGGTACCGACCTCGACCTGACCGACTCGGTGTGGATTCGCGGCGTCTCCTCTCCCTACCCTCGCATCCGCGGTTGGCGCCTGGTCAACGTCAAGGACAGGGTCTTCGAGATCCCCGACAATGCCGACATCCAGGTCGTCCTCGAAAGGCTGACCCTCTTCGAGGGGGCGCCACTCGATTCGGCTGGTGAAGGAGGCGCAATTCGCCAGGGCTCGGGTGGCGGCAGCCTCACTCTTCGCAGCAGCGAGGTCGTCGACAGTGACGCAGACTCCGGGGGTGGCATCTTTGCCGCCGACGAGCTCGTCGTCGACGGGTCTTTCCTCGCTCGCAACTCGGCAACCGCCGATGGCGGGGCGATCTACGCGCGAGGTCCCGTCCGGATCAACCGCAGCGTTCTCCAGGTCAACACGGCCACCAACCACGGTGGCGCCATCGCACACGTCCCTGTGGCTGGCGCCAACGCAATCGAGATCGTCGACTCCGGCATCGGCAACAACGTCGCCACCATGTGGGGAGGCGGCCTCTACTCCCTCGGCAGCGAGCTCACGCTCCAACGAACGAGCGCATGGCTCAACGAAGCGGAGCTCGGAGGCGCACTGTTCCTGCTCCTCGCCGACTTGAGAGCAGTCAACACGACCATCAGCAGCAACACGGCTCACCAGGCCGGAGGCGGCCTCTACCTGTCGGGGGGAGTCGACGCGGAGCTGAGCCACGTCACGATCGCGTTCAACGAAGCCGGTCCCGACGACTCGTCGGTTGGCGAAGGTGGAGGGCTATTCATCGCGGACGGCTCCGTGGCCGAGGTCTCGTCGAGCATTCTCGACCGCAACGTTGCCCAGCGCACCACCGGGATCATCCCGCTGCCATTGGGGGCTACCTGCCACGGAACCTTGATCTCGATGGGCTGGAATCGAATGCCGAACCAGGTTTTCGACACGGCGTGCATCCTCTCCGGTACGTCACTAGGCAACACCTTCGGCACGTCGTCACTCCTGCCCCTGGACTCCCTGGGAAGCTTCGGGTTTCATCATGCGTTGGACCTCGGTAGCGCTGCCATCGACGCCGGTGCTCCCGGCGGTACGACCTGGGACCACGACGTCGACCCATCGACTGCCGAGCAGCCGATCGCGTGGGACCACCGCCAGGTCCTGCGTCCGGCTGATGGGGACTCCGACGGAGTCGCACGCTGCGACATTGGCGCTCACGAAGTCGACTGCGAGTCCGGCGACGGTGACGCAGACGGCTTCGGCGACGAGTGTGACAACTGTCCGGATGACGCGAACGCCGGCCAAGAAGACCTCGACGGCGACTACCGCGGTGACCTCTGCGACAACTGCCTGACCGTGTTCAATCCCGACCAGATCGACCAGGATCGTGACGGGTTCGGGGACGCGTGCGATTGCGCTCCCACCTGGGACGGCGCTGCCGAGTACGACGTTTGCGGAGTCTGCGGCGGCGACGGCTCCACGTGCGTGGGTCCGATCTTCGATGACGGCTTCGAATCGGGCAACACCTCGGAGTGGGTCCTGGGCGGCTTGTAAGCTCCCGAATCGGGCCCCCGTCACCCGCTTGCCCAAACCGCTAGGCGCTGCGCTCGCCTCTGGCAGTTTCTCTTCCGTCTCGACTCACCAGGAGCCTTGCGAGTCAGCCTCAGATACACCCTTCGAGACGGACGCAGAAGACGGTCGGTCTGCGGGCCTCGGCCTTACGATGCGGCTCGACGAGTAGGTCACTTCAGCGATCTCTTGCGGCAGGGTCTCAGTGAGAAATCGAGCGTGAGCCTTCCTGGACTCACTGTCCGACGCGAAGTGACTCTCGAAGAACGAGCGGACGGCCAGCTTCGTCAGCATGTGCTGCCGGCCGCCACCGAGGACGTCGTGGAACGTCCTGGAACAGGCTGGCGTGAAGTCATCGGGCTCGATCAAGCCCTGCTCGGTCGAGCCGAACAGCCCGTCGAAGATGTTCTCCTCCGGGTCAAGGGCCTCGTTGCCAGCGAACGCAGCCGCGCGGCACACCAAGCCGTCCGGGTCTCCGAAGATGCGCATCAGACCAGTTGCCACATCATCGAAGCCGAGGTGTGTCCCTCCCACGAAGGTCAGCAGCGCACCGGTGGCGGCACGCTCCACGACCGGGAGCGCATTGTTCTTGTAGTCGATGATGCGATCAGCGGTGCCGGCAATCATGAGGAAGGGCACGTCTGCCTGGTCATAGAAGCCGACGCCCAGAACGTCCGCCGGTCCCGCGAGCGAGATCGCAGCTGCCACCCGAGGATCCCGCCAGTTCGGGTGAAACGCGACGAGCGTAGACGTCACCCCACCGAGAGAGAGTCCGAACACGCCAATTCGCCGAGTATCGATGGTTCCCTCGAAGGGCCGCTCGGATTCCCCCATGGCCAAGATCTGGTCGATGAGGAACGACACGTCTCCAGGCTGATTGACGACATCGCGCGGATCAGGGGTGCCGGAAGCGCGAGGGGTGGTCAGGGGAAAGTCCGCAGCGACAACGACATAACCGTGGCTGGCCAAGTGTCGAGCAAGATAGGCACCTCCTCGACGAGTCGAGAGGAATCCGTGGCTGTAGACCAGGAGCGGGAGGGGCCCCGAGGTACCTTCCGGGTACCAGATCGTCGACGGCAGCGAGCGATCCGAAGCCCCTGGAAAGTCGCCGCTCGACGGAGTCTGTCGCTCGGTATCGACCCACTCGAAGTCGGCGGTGGCAACACTGAACGATCCAGCCTCGAGCCGGGCTGCGCTCTGACTCCCCGGCGGGAAGGGATCGGGCGACGTACTCAGCCAGAGATAGACGATTGCGCTCGAAGCCAACACGAGAGTCACTCCGGCCACGACGGGACACCGTCGCATCAACTTCATGATCCAGCGCCTGGATGGCTCGATCGCTCGTGATGATGTCCCCACGTCCATAGACTCGTCACCTCCTCGAAGCGCTAGGGCACTTGCCCCGAGTCACGAACCGATCCCAATCCGACAAACTCGCGATTAGGCCGAAACCCGAAAGCGACACCATAAGATCTCGCTCCCCAAAGACAAAACGGAGAGAAGCCTCATGCATGCTCCAGTGGCCAACACGATCCAGCTACACCTTCAGCCACTCAAGTGGGGCCACTACCCCGCAATCATCGCGACCACTCTGGCTCTGCTGCTTGGGGGCTGCGCCGCTCCCTCCGACGAAGAGGCCAGTGCAGACGACAGTCCCGAGGCTACCAGCGCATCACCCACGCCGCTGTCACTCGACGAACGCTGGGAGCTGTGGAACGACCCGAGCCGCCAGAAGGTCGAGGCCTTCCGCATCTTCGACAATCTCTCCTACGTGGGGCTCCAGTGGGTGTCCTGCTACGTCCTCGAGACCAGCGAAGGACTCATCCTCATCGACGCCCTGTACGGTGACTTCGCCGAACATGCCGAGGACGGCATCAGGGCGCTCGGCCTCGATCCCGCGGACATCAAGATGGTGCTCGTGACCCACGGACACTTCGACCACAGTGGCGGCATCAAACACTTCAAGGACACCTACGGCGCACAGATCGGCATGACCGCCGAAGACTGGGTGCTGGCAGAGTCCGAGCCCAGCGACCCACGCTTCGCCTTTCCGCAGATCGAGAGAGATCTCGTCATCGAAGACGGCCAGCAGATCTCTCTTGGCGACACCACACTGACGGCCTATGTCACGCCGGGCCATACCGAGGGAGTTCTGTCACTCGACTTCGAAGTCCGTGATGGTGAACAGACCCATCGAGCCTTCACTTTTGGCGGTGTCGGTCTCAACTTCAGTGGTATGGACCGTACTGAGGCCTATCTCGCGAGCGTGGCGCGGATTCGTTCCCTCAGCGCCGACGGGGAGCGTCCGATCAGCGTCAACGTGCCCAACCACCCCGAAGTTGGCCAGATGTTCGAGCGACGCGACCGAGCCGCCACCCGGGAGCCAGGAGATCCTCATCCCTTCGTCGACCCGGAGGGTTACGCCGCCTGGCTCCAAGACATCGACTCCGCTGCACGTCAGAAGCTCGTCGAAGAGATGGCGACCATTGACTCGGAGGCCTGATCTCTCGAGGCCGACGGTTTGCCTCGGAGGTGCGGGGTTCCGTGCAACGAGGAGACAGGCGAACGGCCCGGCAGACGTGGCCAGGTAGGCGCTTCGAGACCCGGTTCGAGTCAAGAGCCCTACTGAATCTGCATCTCGAGACTGCGTTAGCAGGGCTCGAACCGGGAAACGGATGGAGCTACGGCGCAGACCACCTCGAGGGCCCGCCAGGCGGCTGAGGTCGACCTCCGATTGCGTGGTAGTGTCGCCCAAAGACTGTCGGGAGAGTTTCCGCAATTGCTGC
>JANQPS010000467.1 GCA_028285365.1 Thermoanaerobaculia bacterium
TCGAAGCCCATGTCGGGCGTGGCGCTGACAGGGTGCTCCATCCAGTCCCAGGGAATCACCTCGCCGCGATGGAAACTCTGGTTGGTGGCGTCCCGAGCGAGAGGGTCTGCGAAGGTCGTGTAGCGCAGCTGGCTGATCGGTGACTGATAGCCGGTAGCCGGCGTGTCGTTCGGAGCCCAGCTGGGAGCCGAGTTACAGACGTTGTTCATGCGCAGGTCGGCGCAGGAGCTACAGTTGGGGTTGTTGCCGAGGCTGGTCTTGAAGTGCCAGCTGATGAAGTCGTTGGCGACCGGATCGCCATTGCCGTCCGTGATCGGGTTGCCGTCGAGATCGGCCTGCCAACGTGGCTCCATCGGAATGGTGAAAGGAGCTTCCATGGTCGCGAGGTTGTTGAACACGGTGACGACGCTGCCGCCGGGTCCTTCGGTTCCGAGACCGTAGTTGTCGGCAATCGTGCAGTTGTCGTCCGAGACCCGCCACACTTGAACCTGCATGTCGATGTTGGCGTTGCCCAGGTCACCGGCGCTGAGCCCCTTGACGTAGACGATGTAGCGATTGCCGTTCCAGCCCACGATGTACCACGTGTTGCTGGTGCCGAACTCTCCGCCCTTGGGAACCACTTCGAGAACGGTGACCCCGTCGAGCAAGTTGCCGCCCCAGGTGCTGTAAGTGAACTCGCGGTTGCAGTTGCCCAGGATGCCGTCGTTGCCGTCGAACCCGACGCGGCCGTAGAAGACGCCTACGCCTGGTGCAGGGAACGGGAGATCAGCAAACCAGGGCGGATCGGCGGAACCCTCGGCGCGCTGATAGAGCCAGTGCTTGCGCCGAATGGTCAGATCTTCCTGGTTGAAGTGGGCAAACCCGAGACGCATGTTCGGGTTGAGACCCTCGATGACCTCGTAGATGGCCGATTTCGCCTGATAGAGCCGGCTCTGGGGAGAGTCCCCGTCTCCGCGCGTATACGTCGTGTCGAGGGCCCCGGCCTGCCAGTGAAAGGAGCCCGAGGTGTCGAGCAGTGTGAAGACGTACGGCTGGTCGGCAGCCTGCAAGAAGAGCCTGCGATCGTCGGCGGTCGCCTGGAAGGCCAGCGCCAGGGTCAAGAGGACGCAGGTCAGGCCGCCGAGCAGAAGTCGCCGACGGTGGCTGGCGTTCTGGACGCCGCCAGTCTGATTCGGGTCGTGGGCAGAATGGAAAGTCATCGTTGCATCTCCTCGACTGAGGATTCATCGGAAGGTGAAGTCGGTGATGAAGGCGTCGCTGAAGAAGAGTCGGTGTCGGTGCTTGCGTCCGCTTCAGCTGACGAGCTCGCACGAAGCGGAACCGAGTCGAGCTCAAAACGCACGTCGCCGTAGGCAAAGACGTTGGGAAACGACGCTACGAACGTCGTGGTCTCGCCGGCTTGGAGGTTGCGGGTGCCGAGACTGGCTGTGGCCGTGTCGATGAGCTCCCCGGTGACGTCGTCCAGGAACACGTCGAGCTTGGCGCCGATGTGGGACCGGGAGTCGGTGTTGCTGACGACACCTCGAATGCGGGTGCCCGCGTCGAACTCCACCTCCTGCCACTCGCCGATCGTCAACGCCTGCGGGCCTTCGGCAGCCGGTGTTTCCTCGGCCGTGTCCACCGTGCGCGTGTCCGGAGACACCTGGCCCACATCGGACTGCGAGATGACGACGGCTGCTTTGCGCTGCGTTGTAGGGGCTTCGCGGACTACGGGGAGATTGGCCTTGGCGCTCGCGTCCAGGTCGACGAGGTCGAGTCGTAGGGCCGAGAGCACTCCGGAGGCGGAGGTGTAGATGACCCGACCCTCCTCCACGGTCCAGGAACCGCGGGTCTGGAGGCGCTGCCCGTCCGAGAGCACGAGCCAATCGGCCACGGCCGGCTGGACCCCTACGGCGAACATCGCCAAGAAACAGGTGACGAGCGCTGCGGTGCCGGCTTTGCGAAGTCTGATGGTGCTCATGGTTGGTCTCTGGTCTCGGAAGATGGGGTTCAGGTGAGCGAGAGGATCGAGGCAGCGTCGGTCTCGAGAGCGGGACGCAAGAGAAAAAGGTTGGGCATGGGACACGACCTCTCTCGATTCGCCGATGAACGTCAGAGTGAACGTCAGAGTTTGATTCGTCCCTTGTTGCCGCCGTCGTTGCGCAGATCGGGCTGATAGAGCCTGACGTCGGCCGGGAAGAACTGCATCATCGTGGTGATGGCCTTGCGGGCCAGCGGGACGTCCTCGTCGCCGGTGAGATCGGCCCCCATGCGGGTGGCCTGAGACGTGGCGGCAAACAAGATGGCCGCGTATTCGCTCGTCCCGAAGTTCTCTTCGCAGCCGAAACACGTTGCATACGAGACCGGTGCAAAACCTGTCATGTCGACGGACTCGGCAATGGTCAGAGGATTGGCGACTCCCGGAATCGATACCTGCTGGCGCCGCTCGTAGTTGAACGGAAGGGTGTTGGCCTGCAGTGCGCGCGCAACTCCGGCGTTGAGACCACCTTCCGCGGCGTAGAAGACGCTCTGGATGGCTCGCTCTTGAGAGCCCACCAAAACCTCGGTCTGGGTGACGAGGGTGAGAGAGATGCCGATCACCGTCAGCACGAAGAGGATCATCAGCGCGATGACGTAGGCGCTACCTTCCTCGGAGCGAGAGGGTCTGTGGTCTCGGGATTTGGATCTTGGCGTCGTCATGTCGGGATTCCTGCTGTCCAGCTCGACCGGCTTTCCGGCATCGAGCTCTCTGCGGTTTGGTGAGCTCGAGGTGCTCATCCGAGGTTGCGAAGGTCGATCGTAGTTTGCATCTGACGACGCCTGAAGCTGCGCTCGAAGCGCTCGTCGTCGTCGCCGGGCGTTGCGGTCTCGCTGTAGTCGCGGTCCTCGATCATCTCGAGGCGCTCCGACTGGTAGCCGGGGTCGGGCCGGTCGGTGCGCACGAGAGTCGTCACCCGCAACGCGAAGAGGTTCACATTCGTCCACGCCGCGTCGCCGTCGCCTAGTCCCCACCAGTCATCGCTGTCGGAGTCGCTGTCGTGGTTGAACAGCCACTCGTCGTTGTCGCGGTCGTCGTAGTCCTCTCCCTCGGGCGTCGTGCCGTCGCTGTTCAGGTCGAGTGCGAGGCTGGCCTGGAGGTCGAGGACGTTGTCGGCGATATCGACGCGGAGGTTCTCGGCGTCGTCGAGATAGGGGGTGTTGGTGTTCGGGAAAAACTGTGCGCGAGACAGCTTGGGGCTGGCCCCGGTGACGAGGTCTTCGTCTTCGCGGATGTAGTAGCGGTACTCCTCGACGATTCCGACCCAGGCAGGAGTCCTCAACCCGGCCGGGAAGCCGCCGCCCTGCGACAGGGCGAGATAGTTGGCGTTGTACGTACCAGCGCCGGCCGTCGTGAACTCGATCGTTGCCCGCTGTTCGCCGGTATCGACGGTGCCGTCGTTGTTGACGTCGGCGGCCGCGAACGAGGCGTCAGTGATCTCCACGACGGCATAGATCGACGGATCTTCCTGGTCGACCATGACCAGGGCGAGCGGGCGGACGTTGGCGCCATCGAGAAGGGCCTCTTGGAGCGCTGAGACGTCTTGGCTCAGGCCGGTGGGCGTGATGGTGTCGAGGAACAACGTTCCGTCGCCGGTACCGCTGTCGTAGCTGTAGCCGCTGTCTCCGTTGACCAGGTAGATCGACTCCGTGAAGACACCTCTGACGGTCAGGATGTCGGTGCCGTTGAGGACGTTGTTGGCACCGATCTGAACGTTGTTGACGTTGTTGCGCACGTTGACCGAGACATTGGCGTTGAGACCGCCGCGTCCTGCCATTCGCGCCGTGCGCAGCAGGTCGTAGTTGGCGATGCGTTGAGACTGCTGGAGGTCCGCCACTTCGGTCTGCACGCGTGACACGCGGGTGTTGACGTCGAACAAGACGAACGCGGCAATCAGGACCTGGGCAAAGATGGCCAAGCCAACGATCATCTCGACCAGCGAGAAGCCCTGCTCGGAGGAGGAGTTCGATTCCCGGGTCGACGGGGTCTGGTGGGTGGTGCTCATCTGGTCAGGCTCCGCGAAAGACTCGGAGAGTCAGGGTCTTGCCGGGCTTGTTGAGCTCTTCCGGAGACGCCATCTGGATCTCGATTTCTTTGAAATCGATGAGGCTCGGGGACGCTGCACCGTCGAGCGCCTCGGACTCTTCGACGAGCTCGTCGTCCAACGACCCGAAGGAGTACTGGCGGATCGTGGTGATCCGGACCAGGTCCTCGGTGCCGTCAGGAGTGTGGGCCGTCGAGCTCACCCACTGTTTGGTCGTGATCTGCTCGAGAGGGTCGTAGGTCGAGATCTGGTAGTCGGTGACCTCTAGCTCAGTGGCGCCACCAGGAATGGTGAGCTCCGGATGGTTCCAGCCCAGCTGCATCAGTCGTTCGGCTTGAGATCGCGCGGCGTTGGCGACCTCGGTCGCGCGCCGGCCCTGCAGGTTGTCGGTCATCGCGTTGACGAAGAGCGGCAACACGCCGACGGCGACGATCAGGATGATCGCGGCGGCCATCAGCCCCTCGACGACCGAGAACCCCTGTTCACTAGGGCGGGACGACGTTTGGGAACGAATCTCAGTCACCGGCGTCATCGGTACCATCTCCACAAGGCTTCACCAGAATCGGGATCGAAGCCGCGGGGATAGAACCCCTCGGGTCCGAATCCGGGATCCCAGTTGTATTTGAGTAGCTCCACTCGCGCCGTCGCCGCGGGCTCGATTCGGAGCTCGAAGAAGTTCTGTCCCGGATCGGGGTTGAGCGGATCGGCGGTCGGCTCCGGGATACCGAAGCGGATGCCACCGGCGTCGCGCACGGAACCGTCCGACTGGAAGATGACAGCTCGACACGCAGGACCGGCGTCACCGTCGCCACATCCGTTGATCAGTGACAGGCCTTCGGTCGAGTCTTCGGCGTCCGGCGTGGCATCGTCGGGACCCCAGAACATCAGCAACGGCGAACCGCCCGCGAAGACGAACGGCCGCTGGCCAATCTCGTAGTCCACGGTCCGATTCGTGACCAGCGGATCGGGGTTGTAGTTGGAGTCCGCGTCGCCGTCGACGTTCGCGAAGGCGAACACTCGCTGATTGGCCGGATCGAGTAGGACGACGGCGTCGACTCCGCGGCGGATCGACTCCTGTCGCGCCTGCTGGAGGAGCAACCTGACTTCTGCGAGAAAGCCCATTGTCTTGCTGCGCTCGATCTGACGAAACATCATCGGCACGGTAATGACCGAGACGATGCCGAGCACGGCCACGACGACCAGCAGCTCGATCATGGTGAAGCCTGAACTCGGGGTCCCGACCTCACTGGCCTGTGTCCTGACGGGCTGATCGTTCGTCAGCTCTCTCGTCACCTGTCTAGTCGCTGCTGGTCTAGTCACTGAGCTTTCCTAGGTTGAAGTCTTTGCGAGAGGCCTTCGTGGTTCTCGATCTCGGTCTCAATCTCGGATTGGTCCGGGTCCGGGCAGTAGAGCTCCGGGCAATCGAGCTCCGGGCAGTAGAGCCCCGTCCACCCGGCGCCTTACGAAGCGAATGTGATGCCAGCTCCCACTCCGGTCGCGGAAGCGAGCGACCGCGCGGCCCGTCTAGGTTGACGGAGGCGAACTGTGCGCGCCGTCGTCGCCACAATGGTTACGATCGGTAGCACTCGCGACAGGAAATGACAGAGTCGCGGTGGTGCCGCCGCCCTCCCGGTCTCCGAGCTCGAGAGCAGCGCCGTGGAGCTCCGCGATTCGGTGGGAGAGCGCGAGCCCCAGGCCTACTCCGTTCGCCGAAGTCGTTGCAAAAGGTACGAACAGGCGATCGCGCAGCTCCTCCGGTATGCCGGAGCCCCGGTCGCTGATCCGCACCAACACGCGGCCGCCTTCTGCGTTCAGTGAGACCTCGATGGGCTCGTCGGCACGGTCACCGGCCGCGTGGGCGCGATGTGCGTTGTGTAGCAGGTTGCGCAGGGCACGCTCAAGCAAGAGGGCGTCTCCTTCGAGCCCGGGCAGCGACGGCGCTTCTGATCGGATGCGCAGACTGGCATCGTGAAGCACCGGATCGGCCGCAGCGCGATGAACGACTCGAAGCAGGTCGACGTCGGTCATTCGAGCGCTCCCGGGACGTGCGAAGCTGAGAAAGTCCTCGAGTACCCGGAGGAGCTGATCCGTCTCCGACCGCATCTCGACCAGAGTGCCGCTGATGTCTTCGTCGTCCCGGCGTTGTTCGAGCAGGGTGAGGTAGCCGCTGAGACTTGCGATGCCGTTGCGCAGCTCGTGCGCGAGTCCGGCCGAGAGCTCGGCAATACGTTCCAGGCTCTCCGAGAGCCGCTCGCGCCGAGTCTCTTCGAGGACGTCCGTCAGGTCGGCGAACAGCACCAGCCAACCACGGATCGAGCTGTCTTCGCGGCGCAGCGCGGTCAGGGTCATGCCGAGCGTGCGTTGACCGTGCGCCGTCTCGACGACGCACTCCTCGCGCTGCAGCCCCTCGCCCGTAGCCAAGGCGTCGCTCAGTCGCTCGTGTAGTGCCGGCGCGCGTGAGAACAGACGCCCGAGCTCTACGCCGGGCTCGAGCGCCTGATCACCTAGTCCCAGCACCGCACGACCCACGTCGTTGACGTCGAGCAGGCGGCCCGTCTCGTCGAGCACCAGCAGTCCGCTTTCGAGACTCGAGCTGAGAGTTCGCTGAAGCGTCTCGAGCTCGAGTTGCTCGTCACGAGCCGCCTCTTCGTTGAGCGAGCGCACGGCATCTTCGAAGGTTTCGAGCAGGAAGCGAACCTCGTCACCTGGCGACGTGCTCGCCGGACTCGTCTGCATCGCACGAGCGCTCTCGAGCAGGCGATCCATCGGACGCACGAGTCGGCGTCGCAGGTAGAGGACGAAGATGGCGAGCAGGGTGGCGTCCGCCACGAGCACGATGAGCGCCAATCGACGCACGAGGATCCGCTGGCTGTGCAGCGTCGTTGCCGGATAGTCGAGTCGAAGCGTGTTCGAGGAGTCCAGCGGAGCAAAAACTACGACCGCCGCGCCGGTCGTGCTGTTGGGGCCGACCGCGAGCGGCTGGGTCAACGAACGTCCTTCGGCGGGAGTCAGCAGATTCTGCAGCGGCAGCTCGCCGATCTGGATGCCTGCGATGCCGTCTGCGTCGATGATCGCTGCGCCACGCGCGTTGGCGGCAGCGCGTCTCAGCGCAGTCTCCGATTCGCGGCCTGCCATGGCGGTCACGACCGCTGTCGCTCGCGCCAGAGAGTCCTCTCGAAGCTCGGTCGCGAGCTGCTCGACCCCCGACCTGAACAGGAGCAGCGTGATCAGGGACACGCCGACCAGGACGATCGCCGCCAGGGGCAGGAACAGGTTGGCCTCTTCGCGAAGACCGAGCTGTGGCATCAGTCTCATCGGTGGGGAGGTCCGTGGGATTCGTGGAGCCTAGAAGGCCAGTCGGGAAAGGTACCAGTCGACGATCTGGGGCCCGAAGAAGAGCGCCACCAAGGCAGCGACGGCGAGATAGACACCAAAAGGAAGCTTCGTCTGCAGGTTGGCTCGGCGGGTCGCCATGAGTCCGAGGCTGATGAGGGTACCCAGAGTGCATGCGACGAGCAGCACAAAAGGGACCTGGCGGAGACCGAGGAAGGCGCCGATCATCGCCAGCATCTTGGGGTCACCGAGGCCCATCGCGAGCTGACGTCTGATCAGGTACCAGAGGCCGATCAGGGCCAGCAGACCTCCGCCCCCGACCAGGGCTCCCAGCAGGGACTGGAGCGGGGTGGTCCAGGACGCGAAGAAGGAGCCAGCCAGGCCGACGGCGATACCTGGGAGAGTGAGCTTGTCGGGAAGCAGGAAGTGCTCGGCGTCGATCAGCGAGAGTGCCAGCAGCAGGGCGCAGAAGATCTGGGCCACGACGAGAGCAGGCCAGGGAAAAACCCACCAGCAGACCAGGAAGAGCACCCCGGTCGCCAGCTCGACAGCGGGATAGCGCCAGGAGATATTCAGAGCGCAGTGTCGACATCGGCCTCGCAGAGCGAGGTAGCTCAGCACCGGAATGTTGTCGTACCAGACGATCAGGCGCTTGCAGCGCGGACAGCGCGAGCGCGGCGCGACGGTCGACTCGCCCAAGGGGATCCGATGGACGACGACGTTGAGATAGCTGCCGACGATCAGGCCCATCATCGTCGCCACGACCGCGGCAACGGCGGGTGGCATCGCGGTCGACGTGATCATGGTCCGTCTTCGATGGCCTCGATCGTCGCGAGGGCGCTGACGATCCGTTTCATACGTTCGACGCCGTCCAGAAACGCGTCCACCGGAATGCTCTCGTTGGCACCGTGGATCCCTCTCGACTCGGGTCCGGTGAGCAAGAAGGGCGAGAACCCATACGCCGCGATGTTGCGCTCGCGGAAGTAGCGCGAGTCCGTCGTCCCCGGAATGACGACTGGAATGACAGGAGCCGACCGCGCGAGCAGATCGGTGAGCGCGAGGTAGTCCGAGTGCTCGAGATCGGGCAACGGAGTCTCGGGAGCGTCGAGCAGGACCTCGACCTCGATGCCGGGACCCAGAGCCGTCCTTATTCGCTCGAGCAGGGCATCGGCGTCGGTGTCGGGAAGCAGGCGGGCATCGAGCTTGGCTCTGGCGAACGGAGAGACGACATTGACGGCATTGCCACCGGTGTCGAGTGCGGTCAGCTGGATGGCGTCGAGAAACACCGTCTGCATACCCGGAAGCAGAACGCGGTACAGGTTGCCCTCTTCGACCGCTTCGTCGAGCGCGGCCTGCACAGAAGCGAGATCTGGCTGCGAGAAGACGGCCTCGAAACGAGGGCCATGGAGTCGCGCGAGCTCGCGGAAGTAGACGAGTGCGGCTTCGGTGACCCGCATCTCGTGATCCAGTTCGAGGACGCGGCTGAGACCGGCGACCAGAACCTGGGCCGGGTTGCCTGGATTGAATCCCGAGCCGTGGCCTCCCGTGCCGCGCGCCGTGACTTCGAGCCACAGCGGACGTTTCTGGGCGACTTCGATCCCCCACCAGAGGACGCGATCGTCGATGACCCGGTTCATGCCGGCCTCGTTGAGGACGACGTCGACATCTTCGAAGAGCTCAGGATGAGCCTCGATCAGCCATCCGACACCTTCGCCACCGCCCTTCTCCTCGTCGGCGGCCCCCAGGTAGATCACGTCACGGGTCAGGGAACCGGGGGACTTGGCGAGCTCCAGAAAGGCTTCGAGGTGTGCGACACCAAGACTCTTGGTATCGATCGCTCCACGTCCCCAGATCTTGCCGTCAGCGATCTCGCCGCCGAAGGGATCTCGATCCCAACCGGTGCCAGCCGGCACGACGTCCATGTGGTGCAGTAGGAGGACAGCTCCTC
>JANQPS010000482.1 GCA_028285365.1 Thermoanaerobaculia bacterium
ACCGCCGCATCACGGTCGAGCGTCCGCTACGGCTCTCGGCCCGGCTCACCGACGAACGCATCGCCGCGCTGCGCTTCGCGAGCGGCCCACTGAACGCCGTAATGCAGAAGGTATACGAGCAGTACGGCCAGGAGTGGACGGACGAGAGCTACGGCAAGCTTGGCGAGGTCGAAGACGAGGTGCGCACCCTCATCAAGGCCGACTTCAAGGACCTGAAGGAGAAGCAGGTGAAGGACCTGCTGACTCCGAAGACGTGGAACGCGCAGAAGAGCCTGCTCGACAAGACCGCGCAGCTCCAGGCCGCGATCGGGACCGAGCCCTGCGATGACTTTAATGCATTCGAGGGGACGCTCAAGGAAGCCCTCAGGACGACTGGCATCAAGCTGGAGACCAAGGAGCGCAAGCAGCTCGTCGATGCCGTCACCTGGACCGACCCCGATGCCGAGCCCGTCATCAAGAAAGTGCTCAAGACGAAGGCCGACCCCATGTACGGGGCCTTCGAGTACCGGGGGCAGGTCGTCCAGTTCCAGCCCGACACCGACCTACGCGACAACGAGGATGTGCCCCTCACCGCTGAGACCGCCCGTGGCGCAGACGTGAATGCCGTGAACGAGACCTACTTCAACAAGGAAGTCGCACCTCATGTGAAAGACGCCTGGATCGACAGGAGCAAGTGCGACGATCGGGACAAGCAGATCGGCATCGTCGGCTACGAGATCCCATTCAACCGCCACTTCTACCAGTACGAGCCGCCGCGAGATCTTGCCGAGATCGACGCCGACCTCGATGTACTGAGCGTCGAGATCATGGAGATGCTGCGGGAGGTGCACTCGTGAGATTCGCGACGTATCCGAGCTATCGGGATTCCGGCATCGAATCACTCCGCGAACTTCCGACACACTGGGATCGGGTGCCGTTGAAGCGCATTGGAGCCATCAAATACGGAATCGGCGAGCCTCCAGAGTACAACGACGATGGAACCCCGCTGATTAGAGCTACCAACGTTAGATCGGGAAAGATCACTCCTGTTGGCTTGGTGCGCGTCGACCCGTCGGACATTCCAGCGAAGCGGATCTTGTGGCTCCAGGGTGGCGATATCGTTGTGGTACGCAGCGGTGCCGGCACGGGCGACTCGGCGATCATTCCTAGAGACTACGGCCCAGCTATTGCTGGATTCGACATGGTGCTCCGGTGTGAGAAGGCGAACCCATGGTTCGTACAGTATGCGCTCCTAGGCAGCTATCTCAGGGAAGGCCAGATCGACATAGAGAAGATGCGCGCTGCGCAACCCCACCTCAATGCGGAGGAACTCGGTGAGTGTGATGTCGTCCTACCATCACTCGAAGAACAAACCCAGATCGCCAAGTTCCTCGACTACGAGACGGCTAAGGTTGATGCGCTGATCGAGAAGCAGCAGCAGCTCATCGACGTGCTCCAGGAAAGGCGAACGGCGCTCATCACTCATGCCGTCACCCGGGGCCTCGACCGAACCGCTCCACTCGTACCCTCACCGGACTCGAACTTCCCGATGCTTCCGGCAGGTTGGCGTCTTAGGAAGCTCCGGCGGCTAGTCCGCCGAGTGACTCGGCCAGTCAACGTTAACCCCGGTGCGGTATACCAGGAGATTGGCGTCAGATCATGGGGCAAAGGCGTGTTCCACAAGGAGCCGCTTCGAGGAGCACATTTGGAAGGCAAGAAGGTGTTCCGTGTCCAACCTGGAGATCTTGTGTTCAACATCGTCTTCGCTTGGGAGGGCGCGGTCGCCGTTCTCGGTGAGCGCGAGGCTGGGATG
>JANQPS010000492.1 GCA_028285365.1 Thermoanaerobaculia bacterium
CGCCCCAGGTTCGAGCCGACGCCGCTTTCCGTCGGTGCCGTGCGTCGGCATCCTCAGGAACCCGAGATGAGCATGAGAGCGCTACTGATCACCTGGATCGCCATGACCTCGTGTCAACCGGCGGGCCATTCAGGACACGCCGGTTGACACGAGGTCATGGCGTTCCAGGTGATCAGTAGCGCTCTCATGCTCATCTCGGGTTCCTGAGGATGCCGACGCACGGCACCGACGGATAGCGGCGTCGGCTCGAACCTGGGGCGTCTAGCTTCTCGCGGGAACGCCCGTCGGGCCTTATGAACAGGCTGGGTCCTAGGACGAGTCCGTAACTCATGTCGGCTAACGATAGCGGACCGAGGAGCCAACTCTTTTGCCGAGCGCCCGGGATCTCGAAGTCGTCGATTCACGAGCGCCTCTGGTCCCGCCCGAGAGAATCTCGAGGTGGTAGCGTGGCCGATCATGTCGAAGCCGCGCCTCTACGTCTTTTCCATCTCGCACTACTGCGAGAAGGCGAGATGGGCGATCGAGCACCACGGCATCGAGTACGAGCTCGTTCATCTCGCGCCTGGCTCTCACATCAGCACCGCGAGAGACCTGGGGTCTCGCCGTTCAGGGTTACCCATCCTGTCGATTGATGGCGAGGTCATCCAGGGGTCCTCGAAGATCATCGACTGGGCCGACCGAGTGGGAGAGGCTGATTCGAAGCGTCTCGCGCCGCAAGGTGGCGAGAGCGGCGCTGAGATCGAGAAGCGTCTGGATGACGTGCTCGGCGTTCACGCCCGCCGTGTCTTCTATTCGGAGGCTCTGGTGGAGCAGCCGCAGTCGGTGCGGAGGTTCTTTGCCAGGGATCTCTCCCTGGTTCAGAGACTCACGCTCAGAGCCGCCTGGGGCAAGATCCGCCAGAAGATGATCCAAGGAATGGACCTTGGCACGAGTCAGGGTGCAGCGTCACAGCAACTCGTGGAGAAAGAGCTCGACTGGCTGGATGCTCTGCTGTCTGACGGCAGGAGTTTTTTGGTGGGTGATCGCTTTTCGCGCGTCGATCTCACCGCCGCCAGCTTGATGTCACCGCTGGTGCGGCCCGAAGAGCATCCGAGCTACGCACGTCTCGAGCTCCCGCCGCGGCTGTCGACAGTGGTCAGGGAGTGGGACCAGCGACGCACCACCCAGTGGGTTCGGGAGATCTACGCCGAGTATCGTTGAGCCACTCTAGGCGCCTTCGCTACCTACAATGACGCCACTAACTTCGAAGGGTGAACGTGATGAGTGACAGTGCGATCCGTGCCGGCACGCAAGGCCTGCCGATGCCCTCTTTCGAAGACCCTGCGTTTCGGGTGCCGCCACCCCTCTCGGAGGCCACCGTCGCCGTGGTCACCACCGCGGGACTCCAGAAGGTCGGCGAAGAGATCTGGGATGCAGGATCGGAGGCCTTCCGAGTCTTCGACAAGGACGACCGTGACCTCACGTGCAGCCACCTGAGCAACAACTGGGATCGCTCCGGTCTCGTGGCCGATCTGAACGTTGCCTATCCGCTCGACCGCCTCGAGGAGCTCGCCGCGGACGGTGTCATCGGAGCCGTGGCGCCGCGCCACCTCAGCTTCATGGGCGCTCTCCAGTCGCTCAGCGTGATCCGAGAGGACTCGGGGCCGGCGGCAGCGAAGCTGCTCGTTGAAGACGGAGTCGACGTCGCCTTGCTGACTCCGGTGTGACCGTTCTGTACTCGTACCGTGGGTACGATCGCGCACACTCTCGAACAGGGCGGACTCAGTACGGTATCGATTGCTCTCATCCGTGATCACGTCGAGCGGCTCCAGCCTCCGCGAGCGCTCTACTGCGAGTTTCCGTTGGGCCGGCCTCTCGGCAAACCCGACGATGCAGTGTTTCAGCGTTCGGTGATCGAGTCCGCCTTCGCTCTGCTCGAAGCCACTTCGGGCCCCGTGCTCGAGGACTATCCCGAGTCGGTTGCCGACGCTGCTGACGAGCCACTGAGCTGCCCGCTGCCGGCCGCGGACGACACGAGCACCCACCCGGCGGTCTCCGAGTCTCGAGGCTTGCGTAACGCCTACAATCGACACATCGCGGCAGGTGGCCGGACACTGGTTGGTCGGGCCGTTGGACCGGACCAGATTCCTGATGCGATTGCTGCGTTTGTCGCAGTCGCGGAAGGCAGCTCCTGGAAGGCGGCCGACCTCCCCGGTCATCCGCTCCAGTGGTCGCGCGACATCACGAGCTACTACGAAGAGGCGGCGGCGGTACTCGTCGACCACGTCCCGGCCGCGCGCGCCGCCGAGAGCTGGCTGTATCAGAAGACGGAGACGGGCAAGGTGCTCAAGGCGGCTCGCAAGGCGCTCAAAGAGGCGGACGAGTCGTTCTGGTTTTATCTGATCCCTTTCACTCAAAACCCCGAGCTCGGACGGCCCTAGGCGGAACACCACGGAGCACAGGGGCTGGAAGTGCGAGACCCACGAAGATGCGAGGGTCGGGCGAAACGCACCGCTGCTGTGGCCATTTGGCGTGGTCCCGGCTTCCTGCTCTCTACCGCAGTCGAGAGGCCGCCTCAGACAGTCGATCGAGAAGGATGCGGTACGTCGGCAAAACGCCGACGAACCAGACTGGCTTCGCGTCAACCCTTGCCAACAGAGCAATCTGGATCAAGAAGAGGGGCTTCTCGCCGTTCTAGCCTATTGCTTGAAAGGAGCTGCGCTTTTGGGACTCATAGGCAAGGCGGTCTGGTACATCGAGAGCCACTCGCATGGAGAGCTCACGTTGGACGAGATAGCGGCCGCCACATGCGTTTCGCGATTTCACCTGGCAAGGGCTTTCAGCTTGGGCACGGGACTTTCGGTCATGCACTACGTGCGCCTGAGGCGCCTGAGCGTGGCAGCTCGAGCACTGGCCGACGGCGAATCGAAGATCCTAGATCTTGCGATCAGGTCGGGCTACGGGTCTCACGAAGCATTCTCACGGGCGTTTCGCGAGAGTTTTGGCGTTTCGCCGAAGGAGGTGCGCCGGCGTGGCACCACCGACGGACTCCCACTGCTGGAGGCACTAGACATGAACAGCGAAAAGAGAACAGGACTAGCCGGGCCAGAGTTGATCGAGCGAGAGGTCATATTGATCGCCGGACTGTCGAACACGTACACGAACGAGTCGAATTCGGAGATCCCGAATCAGTGGCAGAGGCTGGGGCCGTTCCTCGGTCGCGTTCCGGACCAGGTCGATCCTTGCGCCTATGGTGTTATCTGCAACGGCGATGACGATGGACACTACGAGTACGTCGCGGGAGTAGAGGTCTCGACTTTCGAGAGGCTGCCCGGAGAGCTCAAGCGTCTCCGCATTCCCGCGCAGCGCTACGCAGTCTTCTCGCACGACGATCATGTCTCGGCGATCCGGTCTACGTGCCACGAGATCTTCTCGGAGTGGCTGACGAGCTCGAGCTTGACGGCAGTCGACGCCCCTTTGCTGGAGGTCTATCTCGAGAGCTTCGATCCGCAGACTGGACGGGGTGGCATCGAGATCTGGGTGCCGGTGAGTGAGTCGCGCTAGCGAGCGAACGGCCAGAACCGCACGGTGGTGAGAACCGGTTAGACGCTCCTGTATGGCGAGCCACGAGAAGAGGCTGAACGACTTCGCCAAGGTGTGCGACCCTAGCCGCCCGTGAGCCACCACGGGCCGGGCCTACCGTTCGCTTGCCGACTCACGGCCACAGGCCTTCCCCGATCAGCCGTCGCTCCTCGTCGCGCGCACGCCGGTAGTAGTCGACCATACGTAGCAGGGAGGCGGAAGCCTCGTCGAGAAACGCTGTGACGCGCGGGTGCATCTGTAGAACCGATGCGGGCCAGAAGCTGGAGACGGCACCTTCGACGCATTCTTGGACGGCTTTTGCTTTGCGCTCGCCGAAGGCCTGCAGGAAGATGCGCTTGGCGTCGAGAATGGTGGCGATGCCGAGAGTGACGGCGAGCTGGGGCTGCTCCTCACCCGGGCCATAGAAGCGAGAGTTGTCGCGGAGTGTCTTGTCGGTGAGGGTCTTGATGCGGGTTCGTGAAGCGAGTGAGGAGGTGGGCTCGTTGAAGCCGATATGGCCGTTCGAGCCGATGCCCAGAAGCTGGAGGTCGATGCCTCCGACGTCACGTATCAACTGCTCATGCTCGGCGCAAGCGACCAACAGGCTGCCGCCACGCTGTTCGCTCTCACTCGACGAGGGGCCCGAGCGACGAACGGTGTCCATGGTCGGCGGGAAGTGGATCTGAGTCTCCGGGATGTCGATGGCATCGAACAGCTTTTCGCGCATGAAACTGCGATAGCTCTGCGGATGGTCGGCCGGAAGTTCGAGGTACTCGTCCAGATTGAAGGTGTGGACCTCGGCGAAGGAGACACCTTGCTCGCGGTGAGCACGGCCGAGCTCGCGATAGACCCCGATGGGTGTCGAACCGGTGGCAAGCCCCAGGACGAGATCTGGCTTGTGTCGCAGCTCGCGGAGGATCTCCTGAGCGATCAGGCGAGCTGATTCTTCTGGCGAGGAACAGATGACAACCTGCAGCGCGACACTCCTTTCGATCGTCCGATTTTGATCGTCGAGACGAGAGCGTTGATGGAGTGTCTTCTATCGGCCGGACCGGCTGTCTGGCAAGTCGGCTCTCAGCAGTCGGGAAAGGCGTCTGTGTCTTGGATCGGAGAAAACGGTGAGCCGGCGGAATTGTCGTAGGTCTGGCCGCGACCGGTAACAGTGTCGGTGACCACAAGGCTGACCGCTACGTCGGTGAGCCCAGCCGCGAACACCCAGCGGTTGCCGTTGACTCCGCAGCCGTCGAGGACTTTGAGCACGACCTCGAGGTTTTCATCGTCGAAGAACCAGAAGGCTCCAGTGTCGCCGGTCAGAGGCACGGCCTGGCCGCGGCCGTTGGGCTCGGATTGGGTCGACCAGGTCGCGGTGACGCGGTAGCGGCCGCCCTCCAGGCAGAGGGTCTCCGGACCTGGCTGGCAGGCTTCCGTGGCCTGGAAACCGGGCGCGACGAGGCGCGGCCGTGGAGAGGTCGTTGTCGTCTTGCTGGAGATCCCCAGGCTGTCGCCGCACGTGGGAAACGCCGACGTGTCACGCAGCAGCTGGAACGGCTGCGACAGAGCATTCGTGTAGCGACGCACTTCGCCGGACTCGGTGTCGGCAACGGTCAAGTCGACCTCGACG
>JANQPS010000493.1 GCA_028285365.1 Thermoanaerobaculia bacterium
GACACGCCGCGCAGCAGCTGAGCGGTCTCTTGACACTTGGCGTAGAAAGCCGAGCGCTGCTGGTTGTAGGTGCCCCGCCCCGAGCCGTCGCGCAGCCACAGCCAGAACGAGTTGAGCAGACGCCAGAGCTCGTCACTCACGACCTCACGCATGGTGCGGGCGTTCTCGCGCGCCCAGCGCACCGACGTGACGATCGAGGTCGGATTGTCTTCGTCCCAGGTCATGTAGCTCTGCACGGCCTCGTCGTCGTAGCAGGCTTCTGCTCCCAGCCTCTCCACGAAGCGGGGCTCCTCGCCGGCTACGACCAGGAGTGGGCGCCAGCGCCGCTCGCTCGCT
The DNA here is from genome assembly GCA_028285365.1 of Thermoanaerobaculia bacterium. GTDB lineage: Bacteria > Acidobacteriota > Thermoanaerobaculia > Multivoradales > Multivoraceae > JANQPS01. Next base: position 337 of record JANQPS010000493.1, read on the forward strand.
AGCCTCGAGTCGAGCACGAAGTCGCGATTGACGTCGAGAAACCTCGCCGTAGCGTCGACTCGCTCCATGTAGCGCTGCAGCCAACAGCACGACTCGGCGACTCGCGAGATCACGACGACTGCTCCTGTGACTGTTTCTCCTGTGACTGTGACGAGAGCTCGATCGGCAGCGCCTGCGACGACCAGTCTTCGAGTACCCAGGTGTCTTTCGAGCCACCACCCTGACTCGAGTTGACGACGTAGGAGCCTTCGCGCAGCGCAACCCGTGTGAGGCCTCCGGGGAGCACCCAGGTTTGGCGTCCGGTGATCACAAAAGGACGCAGATCGACTCGCCGCGGGCCGACTCCACTGTCGGCGGTCCACGACGGGCAGGTCGAGAAGTCGAGCAGCGGCTGAGCAATGAATCCGCGGGGAGCCTGTTCGATCTTGGCGCGGAACTCCTCGATCTCGCTCTTGGGTGCCTTCGGGCCGATGAGCATGCCGTAACCACCCGCGCCGTCGACCTCCTTGACCACCAGTTCGTGCAGGTGATCGAGCACGTACTTGCGGTCTTCGTCGCGAGCGCACAAGTAGGTCGGAACTTGCTCGAGCAGCGGCTCCTCCCCCAGGAAGTACCGGATGACGTCGGGAATGACGGCATAGGTCGACTTGTCGTCGACGACTCCATTGCCGATCGCGTTGGCCACCGCGACGTTGCCCGCCCGATAAGCCGAGATGAGACCTGGGACGCCGAGCATGCTGTCCTTGCGGAAAACGGTCGGGTCGAGGAAGTCGTCGTCGATCCGCCGATAGATCACGTGCACCCTCTCCGGACCTCTCGTGGTCTTGAGGTAGACCTTCTCCTGCCAGACGAAGAGGTCCGGACCCTGGACGAGGGGACAACCCATGCGTCTGGCGAGAAAGCTGTGCTCGAAGTACGCGGAATTGAGAGGCCCGGGCGTCAAGACGACGAGACTGCTGTTGGCCGGATCCTCCGGCGACATCTCCAGCAAGGCTCCGCGAAGGCGAATGGGGTACTCATCGACCGATTTGACGTGGGCGTTCGAGAAGACCCGGGGAATGATCCTCTTCATCATCGCTCGGTTCTCGAGGACGTAGGAGACCCCCGAAGGCACTCGGGCGTTGTCCTCGAGAACGACAAACTGGCCGTCGGGCCGCTTGATCAAGTCGATACCCGCAATGTGAACGTGGACTCCGCCTGGCGGGCGCACGCCCACCATGTCCTCCAGGTACCCGCTCGCTCCGAGAACGATCTCAGCGGGGACAACTCCGTCCCTGAGCGTCTTCTGCGCTCCGTAGAGATCGCTCAGAAACAGGTTGAGCGCCCGGACCCGCTGCTCGAGGCCAGCGTTGACGGCCTCCCACTCCGTTGCGCTGATCACTCGCGGAATGAGATCGAACGGGAAGATCTTCTCGACTCCGCGTCGATCGGAGTACACCGAAAACGTCACCCCGGACTTCAGGAAGGCAGCCTCGGCGAGTCGTTGTCGACGCTTGAAGTGTCGCGGCGTGAGACCGCCGATGAGGTCCGCGACGTGCTCGAGGCCGGCGCGCGGTCGGCCAGCCTCGTCGAACATCTCGTCGAACGTCCCCTCGAGAGAGGCGTAGCCGTCGAGGATTCCAGCTTCTCCGCTCTCGCCGCCAGTAGACATCGGACCCGCGATCGTAGCAGCCGCTCGAGTGGTCGCGGTCAGCCGAGGAACTGCTCGAGAAGATCGATCAGACGCTCGAGGGCGTCGAAGTGCACCATGTGACCGGCGTCGGGAATCTCGATGTGCTTGGCATTGCGAAAACACGCGACGCGGCGTTCGGTCTCTTCGGGCGCACCTGACACCTGCTCGATCGGCATCCGATGCTGGCGCGCGAAGAACTCCGCAGCGCGACCTGCCGTGATCAGCAGAGTCGGACAGGTGATCCATGACCAGAGCTCTTCGGCACGGTCCCGACTGTGTGTGAGTCCCATCGCCTGCACGCGAGGATCCCACTTCCACTTCAAGCCTCCTTGGGGATGCTCGTCAGTGCCCTGCGCTGCTAGCTCGCGGGCTCGATCGAGCTCGAGCCCGGGGTGAAAACGGCAGAACAGGGTCGCCGCGTCTTCGAGGTCCATCATGGGTCGCCCCGGGCCCGCAGGCGCCAGCAGGCCCTGAATGCGGGTGCGCAGGTTCCACTGACGATCTTCGAGCGGGATGTCCGACTCGCGCATCGGTGGTCCCAGACCTTCGACGTTGACCACGGCTTCCGGAACGTCGGCAAAGACGCCGGCGTACTGCGAGACCACCTGTCCCCCGAGACTGTGACCCACGAGACGCGGTCGCTCCAGCTCGAGTTGCACGATCACAGCGTGCAGATCCGCCAGGAGGTGCGGCATGGTGTAGATGCCCGGCTTGTCGCTATCGCCATGGCCGCGCAGGTCGTAAGAGATCACCCGGTATCGACTCCGTAGAGACTGAGCGAGCGGGTCGAACGACAACGCGAAGTCCTGCATGCCATGGACGATGACGACCGGTGGCGCTCCCTGGTTGCCGTAGTCGTAACCCTTCAGGGTACAGGTACCACAGTCGAGTGTGAGTGGTAGAGGTGCCGTGTCCGAGGCGTCGTTCATCGACGGTCTCCTTCGGTTGACTGCATGGCTGAATGTCTGGCGCTTGACCTCACGTCGTGGTGTCGTCGGCAGTCGTTGGTGCCGACGCCGGGCTCGATGGCATGCGCCCGAAGAGGCGCGTCAACCAGACGAGAGCGACCAGGATGAGCATCGCGCCAAAGAAGAACGGGGCTCCCGGAAGCTGAATGACCGCGTCTGGTGAGCTGAAGTAACCGAACAACGCGGTCGAGAAGATCAGCGGCGCAAAGACCGAGGTCAGGCTGTTGAGCGAGGTCAGCGACCCCTGCACGCTCCCCTGCTCGGAAGGACTCACCGCACCAGCCACGAGCCCCTGGATCGCCGGTCCCGCCACTCCACCGAGTGCCCCCACCACGACGATCACGAAGATCATCCAGCCTTCAGTGGCCAGCGCGTACGCGAGGTAGTTGAACACCCCGATCGACAACCCGATGATGATGGTGCGCTGCTCGCCGAAGCGTTTGATGAACGGCCTGACGAGGGTGCCTTGGACAACTGCCGCGCTGACTCCCACGAACGCCAGTGCCAAGCCGTTGGTCATCTCGTCCCAACCGTGCCTGAAGCCCATGTAGAGCACCCAGACGTTCTCCAGACCGCGCTGAGCCATCCCCAGAAACACAAAAGCGACAGCGAGACCAGCCACCAGCGGATAGCGACGCAGCCCCAACACACTCGAGATCGGGTTGGCCTTGCGCAGCGTGAACGGGCTGCGCTTCTCGGGTGGCAGGGATTCAGGGAGGATGAGGAGCCCGTAGAGCCAGTTGACGAGCGCCAGACCGGCCGCGACGAAAAACGGGAGGCGCAGATGGACTCCTCCCAAGAGGCCACCAATCGCCGGTCCGAAAATGAACCCGAGACCAAAAGCGACCCCGAGGAGTCCATAGTTGCGAGCTCGAGTCTCGGCATCCGAAACGTCGGCGATGTAGGCGTTGGCGGTGGTGATGCTGGAACCCATGATTCCAGCGACGACCCGGCCAACGAAGAGCCACGTCAGGCTGGGAGCCAACCCCTGGATGATGTAGTCGATCCCGAGCCCGAACAGGGAGATCAGGAGGACGCTGCGACGCCCGAAGCGGTCCGAAAGGGCTCCGAGGATCGGAGCGAACACGAACTGCATGAGCGCGTAGGACGCACTGATGACGCCCACGTAGCGACCCGCAAGAGCCGTGTCACCTCCGGCAAACTGTTTGATCAGCTCCGGGAGGACCGGGATGATGATGCCGATCCCCAGGATGTCGATGAACACCGTGATGAAGATGAACCCCATCGCGGCCTTGCGCGGTCCTTGGGACATGTGTTCTCCAGATCGGGTCACGGCTCAATGCCGGGAGCTCTCCGAAAGCCCTCTAACGAACGACGAGCGCAGGATTTGCAATCGAGTGTCGATTTGCGGTGACCATCTTCGTCAAAGGGGCAACGACGAGAAAACACTCGTCGCCCACGACTCACTGGGTCGGCGTTTGATACCACATCATGGCCCCGCGCCGCCGCCGACCTGGAACCACTCCACGGACTCACAAGGAGAACGAGATGCCCCAGTTCATGCTGCTCTTGCACGACGACGTCGCCCGACTCGACGCTGAAGCCTCTCCCGCCGAAATCCAGGCGATCATCGCCGAGTACGAAGCCTGGCGCGAGGCCGTTCAGGCCGACGGCAACATGCTTGGCGGACACAAGCTCAAGGACGAGTTCGGTCAAAGCCTCGTCGGAGGCGGGGACGGTGTTCGCGTCGTCGACGGACCATTCACCGAGTCCAAAGAGCTCATCGGAGGGCTGTTCATCATCAAGGCCGACGACTACGAGCAGGCCGTCGAGATCTCCAAGACCTGTCCGCACCTCAAACACGGCAGCCGCATCGAGGTCCGCCAGATCGACCTGGTCGACTGACCAGACCAACCCGACTCAGACGTCGACTCCGAACAGCCTGCCAGCCGAGACGCCTCATGGACCCTGAATCCTCGGACACCCACCCCGGCGCCGAACCTGACTCGGCTATGGGAGTCGACGTCGATCACCTGTTTCGCCACCATTCAGGTCGAATGGTGGCGTCGCTGGTGCGAGCGCTCGGTTGGCAGCACATCGAGTTGGTCGAAGAGGCCGTTCAGGAGTCGTTCCTGGCGGCCCTACGGACCTGGCCCTATCGAGGCGTCCCCGACCAGCCTTCGGCCTGGTTGACGCGGGTGGCTCGCAACCGGGCACTCGATCAACTGAGGCGGTCGAGCACGTGGCAGCGAAAACGCGATCAGCTCGAGCGAGACCCGGGCGCCCCTGCGGATGGCGTGCCGATTCCCGGCGCCGCCGAGATTCCACTCGACCCGAGCTTCGCCGGTGAAGTGGTCGACGACACCCTCAGCATGATCCTGGCGTGTTGTCATCCACAACTGTCGCGTGACCAGCAGGTCGCACTTACGCTCAAGACCGTCGGCGGTTTTGTCGTCGACGAGATCGCACGAGCCTTCCTCTCACAACCGAGCACGATCGCGCAGCGCATCGTCCGGGCGAAGAACAAGCTCAAGAAGCTGGACGAACCGCTGAGCATTCCGCCTCCCGCCGAGCTCGATGGTCGTCTCGACGTCGCTCTCGAGGTCGTCTATCTGATGTTCAACGAAGGCTACGACTCGACCACCGGCGACGATCTCGTTCGCCAGGATCTGTGCGCGGAGGCCCTTCGCCTGGTGCGTCTCCTCGCGGAGCACCCCCGCACCTCGAAACCCGCGACCCATGCGCTCGCAGCTCTGCTGCACTTTCAAGCCAGTCGTTTCTCGCAGCGCACCGACGCTCGCGGCGATCTCCTCTTGCTCGAGCACCAGGATCGCTCGGCCTGGGACCCGACGCTGCTGTCGCGCGCGTACCAGCATCTGCGCCGCTCGGCGAGTGGCAAGACCCTGAGCTCTTACCACCTGCAGGCCGAGATCGCATCGCTCCATGCCACCGCACCGAGCTTCGCGGACACCAACTGGACTCGCATCCACGAGACCTACCTGCAGCTCGAGCAGCTCGAACCCTCACCGGTCGTCAAGGTCAACCGGCTCATCGCCCAGGCCATGGCCGGGCACGCGGAGTCGGCGCTGCGTGAGCTGGGGGAGCCCGAACTCTCGAAGCGACTGAGCGACTACTACCCCCTACACGTCGCGCGGGGCAAGCTCCTGCACGAGAGTGGCGACGTGGCCGGGGCCAGGCAGTCGTACGAACGAGCGCTGGAGCTCGCTGGCAACAAAGCCGTGCAGGACTACCTGAGCCAGCTCCTGCGCGACGTCAAGGCCAGCTGAACGCTCGCTGCCGCAGGCCGCGTCCTGTCCTGGATGGCTGCGCTGCGCTGTGACTCTCCAGTCTGAACGCGGTCCAAAGACCTAGCTGCATCCGAAGAGCGTGTTCTGGGGACCACTCGAGTCGTGACCTATGATCGACGCGCCTCGACTAACTCCAGGACCGACGACTGAGACCATCCGAGATCAACCCGCATGAACACCAGAAAACCTCGCAGAGCGACGATCACGCTCGGGAGCTCGCTCCTGTGTCTCGTCTTCCTCTTCTCGACCACAGGCTGCACGACCTTCGGGACCCTCGCCCCGGTCGTCAACCTCGCCGATCTCGAGATCACCGATCTGACCGCCTTCGAGACCAGCGGCACGGTCATGATCCGGCTTGCCAACGAGAATCCCGAGCCGGTCACCATCGAAGGCGCCTCCTACAGGCTCTCGATCAACGGGCTGCGAGTCGGCCAGGCTCTGAGCAACGAGATCATCGAGATACCCGCGCTGGCTACGGCGGTCCAACGAGCGGAGCTCACCTTGTCGAACATCGCGCTCCTGACGCGCGTGCAGAGTGTGCTCGAGCAGCGCTCCTT
>JANQPS010000528.1 GCA_028285365.1 Thermoanaerobaculia bacterium
ACTACGGCGAGCCCAACCAGCTCCTCCGACGTCAGGCCGACGGGACCTTCCTGGATGTATCGAGTGATGCCGGTGAAGCACTCGCCCTTCCTCTGATCAGTCGCGCTGCCGCATTTGGTGACTACGACAACGACGGCGACCTCGACATCGCGATCGTCAACAACGGTGGACAGGCACAGCTCCTGCGCAACGACACGCCACCACGAGCACACTGGCTCTCCGTCGCACTCCGGGGGCTCGTCGGAAAGACCGATCGCGACGCCCTCGGCGCCCACGTCCGGGTCGAGATCCAGGGCCGCGTGCGCTCGAGCAGAGTGCGAGCAGCCTACGGTTACTTCGCCAGTCACGATCCAAGAGTCCACTTCGGGCTGGGCGCCAACGAGGTCGTCGACCGTCTCGTCGTCGAGTGGCCTGATGGCACGAGCACAGAGTTCGAAGACGTCGCCGCGAATCAGATCTTCGTTGTGGGCGAGGGCGCAGACGCCCAGCTACCCTGACGTCATGACGCGCAAGAAGAAGAGCAAACGCCGGAGCCGTTCGCGGTCGGAGCCCGAGCCGGTTGCGACTGAGACCGGTGCCGAGATCAGGCGCTCGCGGAGCACCGTCCTCTGGCTGGTCCTGGTCGTAGCTGTCGCCGTTGTAGGACTGGCCCTTTGGTACGGACTCGGCTCCGGAGGAGCTCCGGAAGGCACGCCCACTGCCGCGAATGGCGCAGGTGTCTTAAGCGACAGAGAAGTCATCGATGACGGAGATGTCACGGATGACAGAGAGGAAAAGGCCCTGGTCGCAGAGTCTGTCCCCAGTCCCGGCACGATCGCCACGCTGGACCCCGATCTGGAAGCGGCGATCAAGGCCGCCGTGGCTCGGGCCGAGAGCGAGCCGGAGACCCTCGGAGCGCTTGGGCGTCTCTACCACGCCCACGAGTTCTACGAGCTCGCGACCACCTGCTACGAGCGTGCCGCCGCGCGCGATCCGCAAGAAGCTGCCTGGCCTTACTATCTCGGCGTGCTCGCGGAGCGTCGCGGGGACCACGCCGTCGCGGTAGATCAGTTCCAACGGGTTCTCGAGCTCGAGCCCGACGATCTGGCGGCGAGGGTTCGCCTGGGCGAGGTCCTGCTTGCCGCGTCGCGGCTGGAGGAAAGTGCTTCCGTTTTCGAGGAGGTCAGCCGGCTACATCCGGAGGCGGCCTGGGGACCGCGCGGCCTCGGTCTCGTTGCCGAACAGCGAGGGCAGCTCGAGGTGGCCGCCGCGGCCCTCGAACGAGCCATCGAGCCCGAGCCCACCGATGGTCGCGCCAACTACTTGGCCGGTTTGCTGGCACAGCGGCTCGGTCGGCAGCAGCAGGCCGCCGCGGCTCTGAGCCGCTTTCGCGCGAGCCCTGAGGCTCGAGTACCAGCCGACCCGCGTATGGATGCACTTCGTTCGATGCTGGTCGGCGTCCAGCAACGCATGCGACTAGCGGCCGCCCAGCTCGAAGCCGGAGAGCTCGAGGCAGCAAAGAGGACCTACGGGGAGGTCCTCGAGCGGGATGCCTCCAACTTCGGTGCTCTGGTCAATCTAGCCAACGTCAACGGCCGTCTCGGCGACCAGGCTGAGGCGGAGGTGCTGCTGCGTCGAGCGATCCAGATCGAGCCCCAAAACCCCCATGGCCACTTCGGTCTGGCCATGGCCTACGCGTCGCGCTCCGACTTCGCGCGAGCCCGCGACGAGCTCGATACGGTGCTGAGGCTCGATCCGAATCATGCTGGCGCCCGCGCTCTGCTCGAGCGCCTGCCGCCGGACTAGAGATCTTGAAACCCGAAACTCGCGGAGCGCGTTTTCGATTCGTGGGGTTGGCAGTTGCGCAGCAACTGCCAAGCAACCCGAAGGGTTGCCGCTCACCTGGGCAACACGGTGCGCGCAGGTTCCCTGCGCATGTAGCGCTCCAGGAGGGCCTGGTGCCGCGCGACGCTGGCGTCACCGCGCGTGCGCGCTGCCTCGACCAGCTGCTCCTGTAGCCGGACCGCGTCATCGAACCGGCCGGCTTCGGCCAAAGCCATCCCCAGAACCATCGCGTTCTCGGTGGACGGCTCCCCCTGGTACGCCGCCTGCGCCAGTCGCAAGGCACGTTGCCCGTTGCGCAAGTCCTCTACCGGCGCAGTGGCCAGGAGATGGGCCATGGCTCGCTGGAGGTCGTGGTTTTCCGGCAGAACCGCGCCGGCCTCTTCGAGACCGCGCGCCGCTTGTGTCCATCTGCCCTGCCGAATCCTCACCTGTGCCAGGGCGAGTGCGGCGGGAGCGTACTCGGGGCGATCGAGTACGACCAGGCCGTAAGCCTCCTCCGCCTCTGCCAAACGACCCACTGCGAGGTACACCTGGCCGAGCGCTTCCGAAGTCGCGAGGAGCTGTGGCGCGAGCGCCCGCGCCTGCTCGAGATTGCGGAGCGCGTCATCGTGCTCTGCCCGGCGCAGTTGCAACTGTCCCAAGCCGAGCAGCAGCTGAGCGCGCTCGGACGGTGGCGCGCTCGAATCGGACAGCTCGAGGCCGGCGCGCAGAACCGCTCGCGCCGTGTCGCCGCGGTCTGACGCCTCGAGGTTCTCGGCCAGTGCAACCCTAGCGGCGACGTTCAGCGGGTCCGTTTCGAGGATGGATTGGAACTGACCTGAGGCTTCGTCCAGGCGTCCCAGCTCGGCAAGGACTCTGCCGCGCAGGATCATTGCGTCAGCCGTCGCGTCTTCATCGCGGAGCTGGTCGAGCTCCACGAGAGCCGCACGACGATCTCCCTGCGCCCTGAGTCCAGCTGCCAGCGACAGCCGAGCCTGAGCGAAGTCGGGCGCCAGTTCGACTGCCCGCCTGAACGAGACGACGGCCTGGGTGATGTCGCCTGACTGTGCGAGCAGGCTTCCGAGCGCCTGGTGGGCGGCCGCGTCGAGAGGATCGCGTCCGACCAGCTCGCGGTACTGACCGGAGGCCTCGTCGAGGCGCCCGGAGCGCGCCAGGGCGATCGCCAGGTTTCGTCGGGCCACGGTGTTTTCGGCGTCCGCCTCGAGTGCTCGACGTAGGAGGTCGATCGCGGTCTGCGGATCGTCGGCGCTCAGTGCGTCCAGGGCGCGACGTGTGAGCGCCTGAGGACTGTTGCCCTTGGCCATCAGTCCCGCCAGCAGCGCATCGTCGAGGCGTGTGTCGACGGGGCCGGCC
>JANQPS010000555.1 GCA_028285365.1 Thermoanaerobaculia bacterium
CGCCGGCATGGACGAAACCGAGGGGTACTTCGAGTCTTTGCTCGGCCTCAGCGGCCACCCCCCTCGCCTACGATCCGTCACCGGGCAGACGCTCAACACGCCGGGTGACTGTGTGGCTCGTCTGCTGAATGCGACCGGCCCCGTGATCACGGTGTCTTCTGCCTGCGCGAGCGGCACCTTGGCCTTCGGGATGGCGCTGAGTGACCTGCGCTCCGGCCGGGTGGACATCGCCGTCGTCGGCGGATCGGACGCACTCTGCCGACTCACATACTCAGGATTCAACGCGCTACGCGCCGTCGACGAGCAACCCTGCCGCCCCTTCCGATCCGAGCGAGCCGGTCTGACCCTCGGCGAGGGGGCCGGTGTTCTCGTGCTCGAGAGAGAAGCCGACGCACTGAGACGATCGGCGTCGCCCCTTGCACGCGTTCTCGGCACCGGCGCGTCCTGCGACGCTCATCACATGACCGCTCCGGATCCCAAAGGAGACGGCGCCGCACTTGCCATTCGCGCCGCCCTGCGCGATGGTGGAATCGACGATGAGGCCATCGACTTCGTCAATGCGCACGGTACCGGCACACCTCTCAACGATGCCTCCGAGTGGCGCGCGCTGAGGACCGTCTTCGGAGAAAGAGCTCATCTCGTCCCACTGACCTCGACAAAAGGCTCCATCGGGCACTTTCTCGGTGCGGCGGGAGCAGTCGAAGCCGTGGCGACCATCTTGTGCCTGCGCCACGGTCGAGTCCATCCGACGGCTGGCGACGCCGACTCGGACCCCGAGATCTCCGCAGATCTCGTCGTCGAGTCAACGCGTCCCATTGGCCGTGGATCAACCGCGGTTTCGCTCAACCTGGCGTTTGGCGGCGCCAACGCGGCGGTTGTCCTGGCTGACTACGACTCTGACTAGAGCGACGGCACACTCGAGGGTCAGCAACTCCCGGAAGATGCTCTCGAATGCCGAACCGGCCGTCACGAGGACGCGCCTTCTGACGCCGATCCCAAACCTCAATTGCTGTCGCGGCCAGTTGCTACAGTCGCCGCCATGGTCGAGCGTCGTTCGGTAGCGATCAGCGGTTGGGGAACGGTCAGCGCCTGCGGCGCCGGCCGCGAGTCGTTCGCTCGAGCCGTAGCGGAAGGCCGCTCCTGCGCAAGCCAGATCGAACGCTCCGACGTCTACCATCGCCCCTCGAGCGCCCGGCTTGCGGGACTGGTCGCAGCCGAGTCCCTCAGTACGCGGCTCAAGCCGGCCCAGGCCCGGCGGATGAGTCGCCCCTCGCGGATCGGACTGGTCGCCGCGCTGGAAGCCGTCGAGCACCGCGGCAGCGACACGCCCCAGGACTGGGAACATGCTGCCACCTTCGTCGGTACCAGCTTCGGCCCGTGCTCCTTTAGCGAGAGCCTGCTCAAGCAGGTGTTCGAGGAGGGGCCAACGGCCGCTTCACCGATGCTCTTCACGGAATCGGTCGCCAACGCCGCCGCCGCCCAGATTGCACTGCGCCTCAAGGCGCGCGGCCCAAGCCTCACGGTCACACAGCGCGAAGCCAGCGGAGTCCTCGCCGTCGGCCAAGCCGTCCAGGGAATCGTCGAAGGGGCGAGCACTGCAGCCATCGCCGGAGCCGTGGACGAGATGTCCCCCCTGCTCCACGCGGTCCTCGATCGATTTGGTGCGCTGGCTCGAGCGCGCCGCGGTCTCGACGAGGCCGCGCGCCCATTTGACCTCGAGCGCAACGGTTACGTCGCCGCTGAGGGCGCCACGATGGTGTGCCTGGACCTGGAGGACGTCGCGTCTCGGCCGCTCGCCAAGGTTCTCGGCACCGTGGCCGCCTTCGACCCGAGCGCCCCTCCGACAGGCTGGGGAACCGGCCGGGGACTGGCCACATCGCTTTCCCGGGGCCTGGAGCGGCTCGACGTCGATCCAGGATCCATCGACGTCATCGTCGCGGGTGCCAGCGGAGCGCGAGACGGCGACCGGCTCGAGGCCACCGTCCTCGAAGAAGTCTGGGGAAACGAGCTGCCGCCAGTGGTGGCGCCCAAATCCGTGACCGGAGATTTTGGTGGCAGTGGCTTGGCGGCCGCCCTCCTCCTGTGCGAAGGTCGACGCTTCGGCGCTACGCCCGGCTTCTCGACGGCCGATCCGACGCTCGGCCTGCGGCCGATCACTCGATCGATCGAGCTCACTCCCCATCGCGTGCTCCTGAGTGCTCCCGCAGCCGGAGGCGCGATCGCCTGGCTGGTGCTCGAGACCTACGGAACATGAAACGACGCCTCGCCATCGCGATACCCGCCTTTCAGGCTGGACCCTACGTAGCGGAAGTCGCCGAGCGGGCGCAAGCCATGGCCGGGTCCATCGGCGAGATCAGTCACGTGCTGGTCGTCGACGACGGTTCCACCGACGAAACCGCTGCCAATGCCAGGGCCTGCGGTTGCGAAGTCGTGTCTCATTCGCGCAACCTCGGCAAGGGTGTTGCGCTGCGAACCGCCTTCGACACCCTGTTCCCACGAGGCTTCGACGCCGTCATCACTCTCGACGCTGATGGCCAGCACCTGCCTGAAGAGCTCCCCAAGCTGATGTCGGCGTTCGAACCTGGCGTCGACCTCGTGTTGGGGACACGCTCCCACCTGTTCGAAGGCATGAGCTTCCTCAGGCGTTGGAGCAACCGATTCTCGAGCCGCGCCATCTCGTTTGCGGCCGGCCGTACGCTGAGTGACGTCCAGACCGGTTTCAGGATCTACACGCGCACCCTGCTCGAGTCCGTGCCCATGATCGGCGACCGTTTCGAGGCCGAGAGCGCCATCGTCGTTCGAGCCGCTCGGGCCGGCCTGAGAATCAACTCGGTGCCGATCGAGCTCGGGTTCGCCGACGGGCGCCACACGAGTCACTACCGCCCGCTGACCGACAGCCTGCAGATCGCGCGGGCCGTCATCGGGGCACGCTTTCAACCCGCCGCCGAGCTGACCAGCGTCGACGTCGGGTCGACCACATGAGTAACGAGCTGGAGCCACTGGTTCTCGTCACCGGCGGAAGCTCGGGCATCGGCCGGGCCATCGTCGAACAGCTCGTCGCAGCTGGTCGAAAGGTCGCCTTTACCTATCGATCGGGAGAAGACCGAGCTGCAGACATCGCCGACGCCGCGAACGGTCGCGCGCTGGCTTTCTCCATGGACCTCGCTGAACGAGCCCGCCCCAAGGAGCTGGTCAGACAGCTCGAGGACGAAATTGGCCCGGTCGAGGCTCTGGTCAACAACGCTGGTCTGGAGCACACCGGCCTCCTGGCCATGACCTCCGACACCGACTGGGACCAGATCCTGGACATCAATCTCGGCGGCGTCTTCCGCTGCTGCCGCGCGGTGCTTCCGATGATGGTGAGACGCCGACGAGGAGCCATCGTGTCGATCTCGTCGCTGGGCGCGCTGCGAGGTGTGGCCGGGCAGACCGCCTACGCAGCATCCAAGGCAGGAGTCCTCGCCCTCACCCGGTCGCTCGCCCGCGAAGTGGGCAAACGCGGCATCCGCGTCAACGCGGTCGTACCGGGATTCGTCGAGACCAACATGACCGCAGCACTCAGCGACAAGGCCATCGACGCGCTGCGCTCTTCTGAAGCGCTCCGCGGGGGGGTCAGTGAGAGCACGGTTGCCGACACGGTCGTCTTCCTTCTGTCGGACCAGGCCAGCGCAACCTCGGGACAGTGTCTCGTGGTCGACGCCGGCGCTTCGGCCTGAATGCTGAGCGGTATCGCGCGCCATCCGCGCGCCGTCGCGCTCACGCTCGTCCTGCTGACCGCGGCGACGACCTGGGTCGCGACCCAGCTGCAGCCGAACACCGAGCTCACGGCGCTGCTGCCGTCGACGTCGAGCGCGGCCCAGGCGTATCGGGCGGTTGCCGAAGACTTCGGCAATGCGGAGAAGGTTTTTGTCGTGGTGAGGTCGGCGGATGCGACCAATCCGGTCGAAGACACCCGACTGCTCGAAGCGGTCTGGCGCCTCGAAGAACTCCTCGGGGCCGATCCACAAGTCGCCTCCATTAGAACCGGGATCGAAGAAGCCGACGAGCGCTTCTGGCTCGATGCCGTCGTTGCGCGCGGAGCGTTGCTGCTCCCCGACGAACGGTGGGAGACAGAACTCGAGAGCAAGTTGTCGCCGGATTCGATCAAGAGTCGGGCTCTCTGGCTGCGACGACTCGTCTCGTCGTCCGCCGCCCCACCTCTCGTCGCGATGGCACGGAGCGATCCCTTGGGGCTCTACGAGAGCCGCTTCAGTCTCCAGGGCGGGAGCCTCCCGATCGAGCCGCTCACCGGGAGCTTTCTGAGCGCCGAGGGAGATGCCGCCATGGCGATCATCACCCCGTCTGCTCGCGAGCTCGATCCTGATGCCGGACGTGCGCTCCTCGAAAGCCTCCAGAACGCCGAAGACAGCCTGACGAGTGAGCTCGGGCCGCTCGATCTTCTTGCAGTGGGTGGGCCGATCTACGCCGCTGCCGACGAACGGGCCATCAGGCGGGACGTCATGAAGACGGTCTCGACCTCGGCAGCGGGTTCTGCGCTGATCATGCTGCTCGTCTTCAGGTCACTCTGGACACCCGCCGCCGTGCTGACTGCGGTTCTCTCGGGAATGAGCTGGCTCTTTGCCACCATGGTCGCACTGGACATTCACGTCAGCGCGCTCAGCCTCGCCTTTGCTGCCGTTCTCGTGGGACTCGGCGTCGACTACGGCATTCACCTGGGG
>JANQPS010000178.1 GCA_028285365.1 Thermoanaerobaculia bacterium
GGCCTGCAAAGGTGTGCTCGCGAGGTCCCTCACTGCGTTCGGGATGACACGGGAATACGAGGGCATGGTCACTGGCTACCAGCATGTCTCGAGTAGCCCGAAGGTCGCAGGTTGTGTCGCGCGCCTCAGCCCCTTCCACCTCGACCCGGAACCGGGTTCCGCTCACCCTTCACCACGTCGCCGGAGTAAGCGGTCGCAAGCCGTCTACGTCGTCGGCGACATGCGCACGATCTGACCGCCCGCAGCATGCTCCAGGAGGAGCAGGATGCTTCCGTCAGGCGCGACCTCGATATCGCGGATGCGAGCCAGATCTTCGAGGATCGTCTCGCGCTTCGACAGCTTGCCGTCTTTCATGACGAATCGATAGATGTCGGATCCCTTGAGCGAGCCCACCAGAAGCTGGCCTTGCCACTTGGGAAACGCGTCGCCCTCGTAGACGACGAAGCTCGAGACGGCCACACCCGGGGTGAGATCGACGACCGGTTGCTCGATCTCGTCGAAGTCGATCTCGATGCCGAGCTCTTCGCCGGAGACGGGTTTGCCGTTGTAGTGCACTCCCTTCGACGCCACGGGCCAGCCGTAGTTGCGGCCCTGGACGATCAGATTGACCTCGTCGCCACCCCGCGGGCCCATTTCGGTTTCCCAGAGGCTTCCGGTTCGCTTGTCGTACTCGAGACCGTGCGGGCTGCGATGGCCCAGGGTCCAGATCGTGTCGATGGCCTCCGGTACGTCGAGGAAGGGGTTGTCTTTTGGCACTCGACCATCGTCATGCATTCGGTGGATCTTGCCCCAGGGACGGTCCAGATCCTGGATGCCGTTGTATCCGAAGCCCGGCATCATGCCGAAGCTGAGGAACAGGTAACCCTCGCCGTCGAAAGCGATTCGGCCTCCTGCCGCCATGTCGGTACCCGGGGCGTAGTGTTTCTTGTCGACTTCCCAGAGAGTCTCTTCGTCGACCCACTTGCCGCCCTTGATACGGCCACGGATCAACTTGAGTGCGGAGACGGGAGGCTTCGGACCGCTGCGACTGATCTCGTTGCAGTCGCTGCAGCGATCACCATAAGAGAGATAGATCCAGCCGTTCTCCTCGAAGTCCGGATGGGGTGCGACGTCCATGATCCAGCCGTTGCCCATGCGCAAGATCCCGCCCTGTGGAGCGTCGTCGTAACCCTCCGGCGCACCGGGCACGAGGTCGGACTGCTTCCCGTCGGGAGAAATCACGCTCAGCCCGCGCATCTTCTCGGTCAACAGGATGCGACCGTCAGGAAGCGGCGCGATCGAGTAGGGGAGAGGATCGAGATCTTTGATGACGGTCTCGAGGCGATAGTCGTGGAGCTCGGTCGACTGTGCGTCGCTGGGCACCTCGAGGGGTGCGGCGACCTTGAAGTCCGCGAAGGTCGTCTGGGCTCGCTCTTCTCCAATGAAGATGGCCAGCGTGCGGATCTGGGTGTCGCTGAGCTCTCCGGCGAACGACTCCATGCTGGTGCCGGGCACCCCTTTGCTGATGGTCTTGATCAGCTCAT
>JANQPS010000582.1 GCA_028285365.1 Thermoanaerobaculia bacterium
GCGCGCTAATTCACAACCTAGGCGTCGGGTCCTTCGAGCGCCGGTGGTCCTCCGCGCTTTCTTAAGCACTGCTGAGATGCCTACTAGTGCCGCGACATCAAGCGGGCGACGGGACCAATAGGAGCCACAAGTGGAGTGCCACAGACATCTCCGGCCACCCTCTAGTGCTCAATCGCGCGCCCCGTCGCCTCGAACCTCGCGCAGGTGGCGGAGCACACGGCCAAGGTCATGCGGCAGAGGTTCCCCGGTAACGGCACTCTCGCGATCGATCGCAACAATGCACTTCCCAGCCTGCTGTTGTTCAAGGATCCACTCGAGATGAACCATCGCGGTTTCGGCCAGCGAGGTTATTGATCGTCCGGTTTCGGCCGACATGTCGCCAGCGATTTCTCTGGTTATTGGAGTGACCGCGAGGCTCGATCGACCGCTCATAACGCTGATTCTCATCTAGGTGGATTGTACAGCAGCGCTCAACAATGGTGTGCGGAACGATGTCGTGTCAACGATTCGTAACCTCTGGGTGCGGCTTGATCCTATTCCACATGATCAACATGGGCACAATATCAATGTGATCTGTCAACATTTCTGGTCCGTCAATGGTCTTTAGGGGCACCCTAGTTCTTCACGGTCTGAGGAAGGAGCGCCCTGTGTCGAGTTCGATCGAGCCCTTTGGACGCGAGAGCAACAGCCAGACTCAGGATTGGCTACTTGTCCTTCTTTTGGCGGGCGGAACCCTAGGACTAGCGTTGTCGCCCGATTTCCTCTTCGCGATGGCGGCGACAGCGCCCGCGTTGACCATCGCGACAGCCGTCCTGGTGCGTGGAGAGACGCGCCTACTCCTGCGGCTACCGCCCCTCATGGGCGCGGCGGCACTCACCGTGATTGGCGGTGCCTCGATCGCGATCGGTCGTGACGCCCCTATCGGTGCCATTCTACTGGCCGGCGGTATGTGGTCATTCGCCGGGATTTGGGGCACGATGGGGGTCGGCACTCTTGTGGAGCGGATTCTGACAAGGACGGAGGGCGAGTTCTTTTCGTTCGCGTCCAGCTCGATATGCGCGATGAGCGCCGGGATTATGGCCTTGTCCTTCCTCTTGGCTGCGATCTCGTCGTTTCTCCCACCCTTCCTGTCAGGCACCCCCATAGGCGACGGGCTCCTCGTGATCTCCGATAGCTGGGCTTCTACTTGGAGGTTTCGCGGCGTCGTCCTTGTGGCTCTGCTTCTTGGCTTCTCGGGGCAGGTCCGAGCGCACCTCCAAAACCGCGGCAGGTTTTGCTTCGACAGCTTCGAGCACTGGGAAAGGGACAACGGGGTCGTGGCCGCGTGGGTGCATTGGAACCTCGCGGCACTTGCAGGAAGAGGACGGCGTTGGGTGGAAGGATGTCAGACGGTTTCAAGAGAGCTACTGCCCCAGTGGGTCGCCACCTTGGTTCACGTCTGTACGTCGCATCTCGGTGGCGCGGCGCTCCTACTCCTAGCGATGACCGCCCTACTGCTCACGTTGTCGGTCTGGATCGGTGGCCCGGGAGACGTTACGCTCCTCCATCCGCTGGTAGACCCGGCGATTGGGTTCATAGCCGTCCTCGTATCGTTCCTGGCCCTGGTAAGCGCGGCCGTCTTGGTCGGCCTTCCACACACCGATGGCCAGAGCCTCAAAGTGATGTTGGATGAGTGGAGGACCACTGGCACCCAGTTCGGAGAAAAGCTCAGTCTCGCACTCACCTACGGGCTCGCGTTCGCTGTGGTTGCGCCGATGGTCGGCGTCCTTCGAGGCAGGGTCGGCTTTGCAAACGGACTGTGCGTCGCCGCAGTGGCCGCATTTGTCGTGTGGGTTGTGTGGGCGCAGACGAGGGAGCAACAGCAGTCGAAGAAGGCCTCGGCCGACGCCGGGGTCGAGGACGGAGTTGACGCTACCGCTGGATCAGGCGTGGTTGTGGCTACAGTCAACTAGGAGTCGTCTGACAATCGCGTGCCCGTGAGTTCCTCGAGACGGCTGACATCGATTCCCTGCGTCTGTGCTAGCCGGAGAATGTTGATCAGCGCGCCGTGTCGAGGCATAGAGTGTCCGAGCGCGTACTTGTGCACAGCGCGACGCGAAACGCCGAGGGACTCGCAGAACTCGGTCCTAGTTTGGCTTGATCGGTCCAGCAACTGAGTCACGATGTCACTCAGGGCCCGGTACTCCGGCCGGAGGGATCGGCGTTCGTCGAGGGAGCGTTGGTAGTCAGTGTGAGAGTCGTAGCCCCGCGCCCTCGCTCGAGCGTCGCGATAGTCAGCCATGCTCGTGTATCCACGCAGCCTCGCTAGTTGCGATTCCCATGCATACCCGTTGGCGAAGCCCCGCTCGGGAATCCGTGTAAGGTAGTAGACAGACTGCTCGGGAACTCGAAGGTGCCGCGCGATGTCGCCTACGGATTCGCCTTCGCCAAATAGCTCGACAATCTGGCTT
>JANQPS010000583.1 GCA_028285365.1 Thermoanaerobaculia bacterium
CTCGGCTCCCGCACACGTCGCTTCGGCCACCACCTCGTAGCCCGATTCAACGAGAGCTCTCTCCAGCAGCCGCCGCAGAGAGTCCCGGTCCTCGACGACCAGGATTCGGCACGTCGTCTCGGGGCTCATGGCGTCTTCGGGATCATGACCAGGTGAACGCCCAATCTCGGGCTCAGGCCTCGACGGGTTCCGCCGTGCTGTCGGCGCGACGAACACAGGCCCTGACAGCGGTGATCAGGACCTCGTCGTCTCGGGGAGCCACGGTACGCAGATCGAGCAACGCGCGACCATCGCGCCAGTAGCCGACGACCGGTGGGTCTGCCAATCGCAGTCGATCGAGAAACCCCGGGTCTACGTCGAGAGCGATCGCTTGGCCCTCCAGGCGCTCCTGAGGAGCCGAGCCGCCACCGAGATAACCCTCGGCAGCGACGACCTCGCCACCGATTCGCCGAGCCACCACCTCGAGCCGTTGGGCGTGCTCGTCCCCAGGCCTCAGAAGCCGGTCGAGCGGCAGCTCGTGCTCACGGAGGTGGAGTCTCAGCACACGCTCCAGGAGGACCAGGACGGCGCGACCCGGTCGCAGTGCGCGGTAGAGAGGATGCTTGCGGAGTTCGGACACGACGGGCGACGCTCCAACGATCAAACCGGCTTGCGGTCCGCCCGCCAGCTTGTCTCCGCTGCCGCACGCGACATCGACGCCCAGCTCGACGAGCTGCGCGAGACTCAGATGCTCGTCGAGGGGCGGCACACTCGTGCCTCTGAGCAGACCGCTCCCTTCGTCGACCAACAGCGGCACGCCAGCTTCGCGCGACAGCTCGACGAGCTCGGCCACCGACGTCTCCTCGGCGAACCCCTCGATTCGGTAGTTGCTGGGGAAGACCTTGAGCAGCAGCGCCGAGTCGTCGCTCAAGCCTCGTCGATAGTCGTCGAGACGGGTGCGATTGGTCGAGCCCACCTCGACGAGGCGCGCTCCCGAAGCCTCGAGGATCTCGGGAATCCGAAACGAACCCCCGATCTCCACCAGCTCACCGCGGGAGACGATCACTTCCCGGTCTTTGGCGAGCGCTGAGAGGGCGAGCACCAGAGCCGCGGCGTTGTTGTTGACCGCGATGGCAGCGGGCGCTCCGGTCAAGGCACGCAGAAGGCGCTCGATGCGCTGAGACCGATCACCTCGGCGCCCGCTCGCGAGGTCCATCTCGAGATCACACGACGCATCGAGAAGAGACTCGAGCCCCTGCAAGACCTCCGGCGGCAGCGGCGCCCGCCCGAGATTGGTATGAAGCAAGACGCCCGTGGCGTTGAGCACTCGCCGAGCCGGTGTTCCCAATTGCTCTGAGAGCCGAGCTTCGACGCGCTCGGCAATCGAGGCCATCGAGACCTCGGCGAGTGGCGCCGTAGAGAGCTCCGTACGCAGCTCCTCGAGCACCCGGTCCAGTTGGACGCGCACCGGGGACGCTCCGTAAGCATCCGAGAGCGCCATGACTCCCGGAGACTCCAGCAACTTGAACACAGGCGGAATCGAGCGTCTCGGGTCGTCGCGGGCACCTTGCGCAGCTGGGGCGGGGTTCTGTCGCGGCCCATCGGGCTCGACGTCAGAGCGCGAGTCGCCGAGGGATGCCGGTTCGCTGAGAGATGGTCGGGTCATGACGTGTCCGGGACCCCAGCTGCATTTCGTGCACAGGGTCCTCTCACCGAGATTCTACCGGCGTCTCGGTAGCCACTCGACCGGGTGCAACTCACATAAGATAGGCCCCTGGACCGCCTCACAGCGAAGACCAGTCCACGATGCGAGCCGAAAAGCAACTCAGCGACCTCCAGCGCGACCTGAAGACTCTGCGCATCGAATACGAGAAGTACTTCAACGGAGCCAACGAGCTGCCTCCGAGCGAGCTCGACACCCGGCTGCGCTACGCGATTCGCGACCTGCGAACCTCGCTTCGTTCGTCGGCCGACAACTTCAGGCTGACGTCTCTCGAAGCCCAGTACAACTCATACAGCGAGCTCTACCGGCGGCGGCTTCGCGAACGCGAAGAGGGATCGGCTCGCCGAGCCTCCGCGCCACCCAAACCCGACCCGATGAGTGGAGTCATCGTCGGCGCCAACGTCGGGAGCGACGCTGCCGAGAGCCTCTACTCACGACTCTGCCTCGACTCGCCGGAAACTCGCCGCGTGAGTCCCGAACGCTTCCAGAAGTACTTGAACGAACACGCCGCCAAGATTCGCGAAAAGACCGGCTGTCAGAAGGTCTCGTTTCGCCTGGCTCAGGACAACGGCAAGCTCCGACTCAAAGCGCGACCGGTACGCTCCGGGTCTTCTTGAACCCGGCTCTTGCGCACCAACCCTCGCGTCTCGACCTCTCACTCCGAACGTAGCCATCGAGGATCCGCGTGAAGACCAACCACACCAAGAACCGCACGGAGCGCCGACGCTCCACGCCATCCCACGTCGCCACCTCGCTGCTGCCACTGGCCTGCGCCACGATGGTGTTCGTTTTCCTGGCCGCGGCCGAGCCTCCCGACCGGCTGGCCGACGCGATCGATGCCCAGCGCGCCGCGACTGTCGACGATCCCACCAACGCGACGCTGTTCAGCGATCTCGGAAACCTGTTGGCACTCGACGGTCGTACCGACGAGGCCGAGGCCGCCTACGAGCGTGCGCTCGAGCTGGCACCGGATCATCCGGAAGTGCTCTACAACCTAGCGCTTCTCCAACAGGCTGCGGGCCGGACGCAAGAAGCTCTCGAACACTTCAAGCGCTCAGCGCAAGCCAACCCCGACTCTGCCTGGACACACTTCCAGATCGCATCCCTTCTGCGTGAGAGAGGCCGACGTCAGGACGCCATAGCCGCCTACACCGAGGCGTTCTCGCTCGACCCGACGTTGGCGTTCTCGGACACCAACCCTCAGATGATCGGTAACGACGAAGCCACCACGGCGCTGCTCCGCGTACAGGCCTCGGTCAAACGTTCCGCGGCTCCTCGGACCTACTTCGACGGTGAACGAATCCGAAGTCTCCTCGTGAGAACTCCGAATCCCGAGTCGAGCAACGGCTCCGAGACGGAACCAGAACTCGAAGAGCCTGGCTTGATGGAGGAAGTCGACGAATCCTCCGCGGCCACGATCAACGCTCAGACCGATGTCGGTAGCGCGAGCCAGTCAGCCGAAACGCTGACGGCCGAGTCGTACGACGACGAAGCCGACTTTGACGAGCTGGAAGAGCTGGACGAGATCGACACCGAGGCCTTCGACGCTGCCGACGACTTTGCCGACGAGGAAGCCAGAGCTCGGGCTTCGCAGTCTCCGAGGCCCGTACGCAGCGTCGGGCGTCAGGATCTCGGCGGCACCGCCGTCAATCAGAGCCTCAGCGGTGGCGCCTCGCAGCAGCCGGCAGGCGGTAGCCGCAGCCAGATGAATCGGGGTCGAGGTCGACCGAGCAGCAACAGCGTCAATACTCCGACGACCCGGTTTCGTCCCGGGCGGCGCAGCAGCGCCAGGCTGAATCGTCAGCTCCTTCCGGCGACTCCAACTGCCGAGCCGAGCCAAGGCGCGACCACTTCGCTGGCAGGCGACTGAGTCCTGAAACGGGTCCCGCGCCTAGAATCTCTCTGGCGCGGTGATTCGACATAGATGTGACGTCTACGCGGGTCTGACTTCGAGACCAGCCACGAGAAGCGTGGGTGAGCCCATACATCCTCGCGTCCACGGAATCAGCTGCAGGTCCCGTCCCACGGCTCGGACTCCGAGCAACAAAGACGAGATGGCACCCCCGAGCCGAGCCCGCTTGATGACCCGCCTCGGCGCACCGCCACGAATCTCGAAGCCGCTCACTTCGAGCTCGAGCTCTCCGCTCTCCCAGTCGACGACCGGAGCCACCGCTGAGTCGATCCAGTAGTAGCCGCGAACGATGCCTGAGAGCAGGTCGGCAACCGAGTGGTCGGGATCCGGCTTGATGTAGAGATGGGTGGGCGACAGCGCCGGTAGATCGCGGTAGCTCGGACGCATCACGCAACCCGAGGGGGTACCGTCCTCTGCGTCCCACCACGGCACGAGACTCTGTCGCCAGAGCCCGTCCTCGACCAGGACCACCTCGGACATCGGGGTCCCCTCGCCATCGAAGAGGGCACTCAACGGGCCTTCGCCCAGGGCTCCGTCGTCGACGATGGTCACGGCATCCGACGCCAAACGATCGCTGGCCCGATCGATCAGTCCTCGCGCAAGCGATCTGGAGCCAACACCGACAAACAGCTCGAGCAAGCCGCCGAGCATCCTGGCTGCAACCTGCGGCGCCAGTAGCACCACGCCCCGGTCGACGGAGTCGACGGTCTCGCCTTGCCTGACAGCCAGGAGATCGGCCAGCCGTCGAGCCAAGGCAACGGGTGCCATATCGCGGGCAGTGGACGCTGCGGCCACGACTTCAGCCCGTTCTCCGTGTCTCGACGCCGCCAGACGTAGTGACGCCGCACGCAAGCGCTGGGCGGCCTGGACCCCAGTGGACGACAGGAGCGAGACCTCTGCCACTCCGTCCTCGAGCCAGGCGCTGTCCAGCTGGGCTCCATCGAGCTCCGAGCCCAGGATGTCACCAACGTTGCGCAAGAGTGCCAAGGACTCTGCCTCCGAGAGCAAGACCACGGCTTCGCTCTCGACCTTGCCGATCGCGCCACCGTCGTGAGGCAAAGGAAGGCGCAGCGGAGGCCCACTGGGATCCAGAAGCACTGGCTCCTCTGGAAGCTCGCCACTTCCACAGGAGAACGACGATCCCGACTCACCGCCTGCGCGAATCGCCCAGCCCGCCTCTTCACTCACGACCACTTGAACGACATCGCGGTCGATACGTGACGATCGACTCCGGCTGCGTTTCCCAAAAACCTCAACGGACTCGAACCCTCTGTCTCCCAGGCGCTGCAGCAGCCGCTGGCCCACCTCCCGCTCCCGTTGGTGTCGTGCCGTCATCCGCGCACCGTCCTCACGGGAGAGACGTCGACACCCTCGACCGCGATCGCGGGCGTCGTCGCCCAGACGGGAAGGCGCTGACCGCCCTTGGCACACCATCCGGCTCCGCTGGGTCGACGTTCGCTTCCTACGGCCACGACGTTCCTCAGCAGTTGGCCAACCGACCCGCTGAGCAACACGGCGCCGCGACGCTCACCGAGCTGTCCGGAACGAACGTCACGACACCAATCGGCCCGGAGCCAGAACGTGCCAGTCAACGGGTCGAGCTGTCCACGTGACACCTCTTCGACGAGCAGTCCGTGAGACGTTGCGCCGAGAATGTCGGAGGCGGGGTCGTCTCCTGCCAGGAGCTCGAGGTGGTACGAGCGAGGCACCGGCAAGGCGTGCCGGCTGGCGCGACGTCCGGCGCCCGGCTGGAGACCCTCGTCACGAG
>JANQPS010000607.1 GCA_028285365.1 Thermoanaerobaculia bacterium
GAGGAGAAGATCGAAGCCCTGAGTGAGCGCACCGAAAAGCGTCGACAGGCTCAAGAGGCATTGCAGGGCGCCCGCCGGATGATCGAGCAGAACGATCTCGAAGGCGCTCGAGCCGTCGCGGACAGATTCTCGGAGGTGCTGCCGGAGCTTGCGCAGAAGGTCGTCCAAGAGGCGGAAGCCGTCAAGAGGGAACGCAAGCTCGAAGACGAGGTCTCGAGACGTCGGGAACGGATTCACGAGCTCCTCGAGCGGCGCGAGCTCGACGCCGTCGAGGACGAGCTTTCTGCGCTGGTCGAACTTGGTGTCCCCAAAGTGACAATCGACGTGCACCGTTCGCAGCTGGCTCGCCTGCGCGACGAGATGGCTCGGGCGGCCAAGGCGGATCTCATCAGGCGAAGCTACCCCGAGGCGATCGCCAAGGGACAGTGGGACGTGGCGCGTCAGCTGGCTTTCGATCTCCAGCGCGAGTCTCCTGCGGATCCTTCGGCCGGCCAGATGATTGCCGAGGTCGATCGCCTCGAAGCCGAAGACTCGCGTCGCAAGTCGATCGAGGAAGGGGCCGCCACGGTCACTGCGCTCATCGACGGCGGACGCATGGACGATGCGCGAATTGCGCTCCAGGTTCTGAGGCGGATGGCCCCCGATCATCCTCTCGTGAGGTATTGCGAGCGCCGTCTCGGCCAGGCCTCCGACAGCGTCAACTAGTCTCGGTCTGGGGTGGAGACCGTACGCCTTCCCGAGCGCGGAGGCGCTTGCCAACGGGGGCCGAGTCAGGCTCGAGAACCAAAGTCCGACGTCAGCCTTCGAGGCCCCCGATCACCGATCGACCGAGGGTCTCGGGCCCGCGAGGAGGCAAGGGCTCAGGCCCTCTCTCGGGTCGAGACTCTCCGAAGCATGCTTGGTATCGTGCGGCCATGAATCATCCGCCGTCACAGCTGGGCGAGAGAGCCGGCGCCGTCACCTCGAGCTCCTCCGAAGGCCTCTCCCCACAGTCCGCTCTCGATGCCGCGACGACTCGACGCCGTCGCTACGCCTATATGTATCTGTCGCGCACCTTGGACGCGCGTTTCGAGTCTTTGCGTCTCTCCGGCAGGGTGGCCAAGTGGTACAGCGCCATCGGCAACGAAGCCGTGACGGTCCCGGCCGGCCAGTGGCTCGACTCGCGGGACGTCCTGTGTAGCCTGCACCGTGATCTCGGGGCCATTCTTTGCTACTACCTCGATTGCGCCCGGACTTTCCCCGAGTGTGACTTCGGACGTGGCGCCGCGGTCGCGAGGCCCCAACTCCCGGAGCCCGAAGATCTGCTCGAGCGGCTCTGCCGACAGCTACTCGGACGTGGAGGAGGGTTTTCTGAAGGGATCGAGCGCTCCTACCACTACGGATTGTTGAGCCCTGAAGACGGTCTACGCCACGTCGGCATGATCTCCCACCTCGGTTCGATGATTCCCGTGGCCGCCGGATGTGCGCTGGCCGTTGCGCGTGAGGGCCGGGGCGGGGTCGCGATCAACTTCATCGGCGACGGAGGCACCTCCACAGGCGACTTTCACGAGGCGCTCAACATCGCAGCCGTGTGGGACTTGCCTTTGATCCTCGTGATCGAGAACAACCGTTACGCCTTCTCGACCCCGATCTCGCAGCAGTATCGCGCAGATCGCCTCAGCGACCGTGGCCTCGGCTACGGCATCAAGGCGACGACGATCGACGGCAACGATCCCGACGTCGTCGACCAGACGTTCGCGGAGGCGTTCGAGCATGCTCGTTCAGGTGCCGGCCCGGTGCTCATCGAAGCCATGGTGGGTCGGATGCGCGGACACGCAGAAGGCGACGACTCGCTGAAGGTCGTCCCGCGAGAGGAGCTCGATCGCTACCTCGACGAAGATCCGGTACCGCGCTACGCCGAGCGACTGGGGCGCGACGGTGTCATGGACGAGCGTCAACGTCGACAGATCGAGTCCCGAGCCGAGACTCTCATCGAAACTGCGCTGGATCGAGCGCTCGCTGCTCCTCAGCCGGACTTGAAGGTCGCTCGCAGACCTGCGCTGGCGTCTTTGGCCCATCCGCGCTCGAACGTCAGGACCAGCGAGCCACCGATCGTCACTGAGATCAGCTATGTCGACGCCATTTGCCGCGCTCAGCTCCACGAGATGGAGAGCGATGACACTGTGCTCTTGATGGGGCAGGACATTGCGGCCTTCGAGGGACCGTTCAGGAGCACGAAGGGTTTGTTCGAGCGCTGGCCGGATCGGGTCATCGACACACCGATCGCCGAGAGTGGCACCGTGGGGGCAGCCATCGGTGCAGCGCTGATGGGACTGCGACCGGTGATCGAGATCCAGTTTGCCGACTTCGTGAGCTGTGCTTTCAACCAGTTGGTCAACGTGGCTGCCAAGCTCTTCTATCGCTGGGAGGCTCCCTGCCCGCTCGTGATCCGTCTACCTGCAGGCGGCGGAGTGGGTGCTGCCCCCTTCCACTCGCAGAATCCGGAAGGGTGGTTTGCCCACATCGCTGGCCTCAAGGTGGTGTGTCCGGCGACGGCGGCTGATGCCTACGGGTTGCTGCGAGCCTCGATTCAAGATCCCAATCCGGTGATCTTCTGCGAGCACAAGTACCTCTACCGGAGGATCAAGGGTGTGCTCGACGACGACGCCGAGCGGACCCTGGGGAAGGCGGCAGTACGCCGGTCGGGAAGTGATCTCACGCTGATCGCATACGGCGCGGACGTGTGGCGCTGTCTCGATGCGGCTGAGCGCCTGGCGACCCTGGGTGTCGAGGCCGAAGTCGTCGACCTGCGGACCCTGGTGCCTCTCGACACAGAGTCCGTACTCGAGTCCGTCAAGAAGACTGGCCGAGCCATGGTCGTACACGAAGCCCAGATCACGGCGGGGTTCGGTGCCGAGGTCGCCGCCGTCGTTGCGGAGCAGGCGTTTTCCTGGTTGGACGCTCCGGTCAGGCGAATCGCCTATCCCGATCGACCCGTTCCGTATGCGAAGGTCCTGGAGCGCGAGCTGCTCCCGAACGTCGAGGGCATCGTCGATGCCGCTCGCGAGCTGATGGCCTACTGAGGCGGCCTACTGCAGTAGGGCCACTGAGTCGGGTTGACCGAGCGCCAGCGTTCGGGCTGACTGCGCCAGCGCTACATCCGTTCGGGGACGGGCACGCCGAGCAAGTCAAGCAATCGTTCGAGCGACTGTTTGAAGGTCAACACCGCCAGCAGCCGTGCCGCTCGAAGGCCTTCGTCTTCCTCGTGGAGGATCGGATGCTTGTGGTACACGGAGTGGAACTTCTGTGCCAGATCCACGGCTGCTCTCGCGATCAGCGACAGCTCGAGCGTTTCACTGGCCCGTGAGACGACCTCGCCGATCTGATCGGCCGTGTGCATCAGATCCCACAGATCGTCGTCGAAGTGATCGCTCTCGAGGGCGGCGATCTGGGCGTCGGTCGGCCGAGTGGCCATGCCCTCTTTCTCCAGGCGACGCAGGATGTTCTTGGTCCGCACCAGGGAGTACTGGAGGTAGGGCCCTGAGTCGCCCTCGAAGCTCAGCGCCTGATCGAAGTCGAACGCAATGACCCGTGTCGTGGTCGCTCTGACCATGAAGTAGCGAAGTGCTGCTCGCGCGATCTGCTCGGCCAGCTGCTCGAGATCATCAGCTGCCAGTTCACGGTTGCGCTCACGAATCTCCTCTCGACTCTTGTCGATGAGCTGGTCGAGGAGATCGTCCGCCTTGACCCCGATGCCCTTGCGGCCCGACATATCGAGGGCTTTGTCTTCGGCGTCCTCGGCGAGAAAGCCGAGCTGGCGTGCCGACTGAGGTGACAGCGAGACCATCTCGTAGGCGAAGTGGATGCTCTCCTGTGCAGCATCGTCGTGTCCGAGAGCTTCAAGGCCCGCGCGCACGATCTTCTGGAGGTAGCTCTGGCGGGCGTCGATCACGTTGATGACTCGCTGGCCGCTGCCGAACGCGGGAGCCTCCTGGCTGTCGGCATCTGTTGCCGTCGTCTCCCATAGATCGCGGGAGTAGGGCGCGTACTCGAAGTCGAGCCCGAGGCGCCCGAACTTCCACATCTGGTAGGCGATGTCCTTGCCGACGTAGGTGATCGTTCCGTCCGAGCGCACGATGACTTTGTCCGGGTCTTCCAACCCCTGGAACTCGGCGCTCTCGGACAGTGGCATGACCCAGCAGCCCTCGTTCTTGCCGTCTTCTTCCAGCTTGATAGCGCCCGAAGACTTGAGCTGCTCGAATGCGCGGGCGAAAAAGTCGAGTCTGAGAATCTCGCTTTCGCGCGTGAGGAGGTCGTAGTCGATATCGAGCCGAGCCATGGTCGTGAGATGGCGGTTGACGATCCGGCCAGCAACCAGACGACCGATGCGGGCTCTCTCACCCTCCCCGGACTCGAGTTGGTGCAGCGTTTCGCGACGCTTCTCGAGACGTTCCGAGTTGCCCTCGTACCAGGCTCCCACCTCGCTGTAGAGATCCCAACAGAGGTAGTCGAACGGCTCTGGATGGGCGGCGATCTCGTCGTAACCCTCCCCGCGAATGTCACAGAAACCCACGACGACGTCCGCTACCTGCACGCCGGTGTCGTCGATGTAGTTCTGGACCTCGGTGGGATAGCCGAGGGCGCGATAGCAGCGTGCGAGAACGTCTCCGAGGACCGCATTTCGGAGATGGCCGATGTGCGCGGCCTTGTTGGGATTGATGTTGGTGTGCTCGATGATCACTTTCGGCCGGGAGTGATCGTCGCCCAGGTCCAGGGATCCTGCGTCGACGGCGAGGCGCTGAGCCACGCGCGAGCGATCGAAAAAGACGTTGAGATAGCCGGGCCCTTCCACCGAGATGCGATCGATCAACTCTGCGGCGTCGGCCGGCAACTCGAGGGCGTCGGCGAGGTTCTGTGCGATCTCCCTCGGATTGCGTTTGGCAACCCGTGCGAGATGAAGCGCGGCCGGACTGGCAAGGTCGCCGAGCTCTCGCTTTGGCGGGTACTCGACGATCGGGTCGTGATCGACGTCGAGCACTTTCGAGACGGCGGTTGACAGTGCCTTGGCGAACTGTGATTTCAGGCGTGCGAGCATGGCGGCGGAGTGTAGCAGCGGGGATCGCAGCACATCATCACTCGCAATCACTCGCAACACCACTTCGCAACCACCCCGCGTAGCTCTCGAAATATCGGTGGCCGAACGGCAAGATCTCGGCTTCCGTCAGGCTGTGTCCGAGCCGGAGCCAGAAAGGGCTCCCGTGGGTCCAGATGCCTCGCTGAGGATTCGTACTCCCAGAGGGGTGATGTTGGCGCGTTCCTTGCGATAGAATCCCGTCTACTTTTGCCTACGGGCTCAGCAAGTTAGAGGGAGCGAGAGAGTTGGCTGTCAAGATGAATGACACTCTCCTCGAGTTGATCGAGGGAGATATCACCACGCTGGACGTCGATGCGATCGTCAATCCGTCGAGTCCCAAGTTGAAGCCGCTCGGCGAGGTGGCGGAAGCCATCATAAAAAGTGGCGGCAAGCCGATTCGCGACGAATGTAAGCGCATCGGAGGGACGGAGACCGGAACTGCGGTCATGACGGGGGCTGGAAAACTCGAGGTTCAGCAAGTCATCCATGCGGTAGGACCGAAGATGGGAGAGGGCGACGAGGACCGCAAGCTCGCCTCCGCCGTGCGCTCGTCGCTGGCTCTGGCAGATCGCAACGGGCTCAAGTCACTGGCGATCCCGGCGATCTCGATCTGGGAGAACGGATTCCCTGTCGATCGCTGCGCGCGGATCCTGCTGACCGAGGTCCATCGCTATCTGCAGGGTGGCACGAAGCTCGAGCGGGTGATCGTGTGCCTGCACAACGACGAGACCTACCAGACGTTCCGCCGCGAGCTCCGTCGCGGTTTCCGGTAGGCGGCCACCGGAGGCGCCAAGGCGATCTAGCGATCCGGGCGATCGTGGACACCGCGAGGCAGTTCGCGGTGCGATCGCTCACGCTCCGAACTTCGAGAGCTTGCCCGCGTTGGCGAGCAGGAGTCCGAGGAGGTCTCTCGAAGGAGACGTTCCCAGGAGTCCCCGCGCGGCGGCGAGCTCGTCGAATTGCTGCGTGTCGTCGAGGCCCACGACTTTCGAGGAAACGAGGAGCGGCACCGGGTGCCAGCTGTGGGCTTTCATCGGGGCGGGAGTCGAGTGATCTCCGGTGATTGCCAGAACGTCTGGCTCGAGGGCTAGCAGCTTGGGTAAGGCGGCATCGACTTCCTCGAGGACTTCCACCTTGAGCGTGATGTCGCCGTCTTCGCCGGCCTGATCAGTTTGCTTGACGTGCAGAAAGAAGAAGTCGAAGTGGTCCCAGTGCGCAGCCGTCGTCTCGACGATGTCGTCGATGCGAAGACCACACTCCACGACACTCATTCCGCAGGCGGAGGCCACACCGCGATATAGCGGGTAGCCAGCAAAAGCCCCGGCTTTCAGTTGGTAGAGCGTCTCGAAGGACTCGAGCTGCGGCAAGCGGGCAAATCCCCGCAGCAAGAAGGAGTTGGCTCGGTCTTCGGAGGCGAGAGCCGAGCGGAGCTGATCGAGGAGAGGAGTCAGGCGGGTTGCCGTGGCGCTGCCCGCCGCCGTTTCGCCTGCCAGCGAGAGCGGTGGGACTCCCAGCTT
>JANQPS010000661.1 GCA_028285365.1 Thermoanaerobaculia bacterium
GAATGGATTCCGGATCGCGCTCGATGACTAGGAACCGTTCACCATCGGGGTGGACGTCGTATGGGTTGCGTCCGGCCATGGTCACTCTGAAGAGCTCACGGCTTTCTCCGACCTCTAGCGACTGGTCATCGAGAGTCACCGCCATGAGGCGGTCGTTCACGACGTAGAAGAGCTCGCTGCCGTCGGGACTGAACCGAGGATGATTCCCACCGCCGATCGAAACCTGCACGGGCTGGCCGGGCTCAGGATATGGAGCCAGGAAGACCTCTCGCCTTCCCATGTGCCCTGCCATGTAGGCGACGACATTGCCGGCGGGAGAAACCTGGGGCAGCTGTTCCCAGAGCCCAGGCTGCGAAGCGACGATCGTTTGTTCGTCGCCGGGGATCTGCGCAAAAACGCTCTCGTCATCCACGTGGAGCATGACGCCATCGCTCGTGAACGTGGCGCCAGTGTCTTGTTCTCCGGGTAGGGGTATGGCTGTGAGCTGGGATGTGGTTTCAGAGTATTGATAGAGGTCCCATTCCCCAATGTGGTTCGATGAGAACGTCAGCGTGTCGATGTCGGCCCAGCTGGGAGAGCTCTGGCTGGAGGAACCTCCGTCAGGGCGTTCGATGACGATTGGCTTCCGGGTACCGCTAGCGAGATCGAGGATCGCGAGACTGACGTCGCGGATAGCGGCCCTGGTGCCATCGGGAGAAATGCTGACGTGCTCGTACACGCCTTCTTCGTCTACGGCGTCCGAACCCCGACCCTGGCGGGTGTACCACCTGAGTTTCCGGCGAGTGACATCCCCGGGTGCGTAGACGAGAGTGCCGTTCTCGGAGATGGCCAGCCATTTCTGGCCGAGGCGAAGACGGTCCTCAACGTCCGTGAGCACGGTTCGGTCCGGCAGGGTGGCTCCGAAGGGCGCCGCAAGGACCTGCCCAGGGACTCCGGTCATCAGAAGATGTCCTGAGGGCGAGACCATGAAGGTGCCCATGTAGTCCTCGCGTCCACCCTGGACGATCGACTCCCAGGACCGACTATCGAGAGAGTAGACCGCGGCACCCGAAACCTGGCCCCAGGTCGTGAAGAGAAACTGCGATGAATCACCGGGAAGCGGATATGGCCAGACGTGGGCGTAAGCCCCTTCGGATTTGGGAACAGTGAGCCTCTGCGATT
Organism: Thermoanaerobaculia bacterium; assembly: GCA_028285365.1. GTDB lineage: Bacteria > Acidobacteriota > Thermoanaerobaculia > Multivoradales > Multivoraceae > JANQPS01. The sequence continues at coordinate 1,162 of JANQPS010000661.1, forward strand.
CGCCTCCGGCAGCGTCCATGAGCTGAAAGCCGTCGTTCCATCTCTCGGCATACACGATGCGGTTGTCGTCTAGCCAGTTGAAGTGCGCATCCGTTCTTGCCAGGCGGATTGGCGATCCGCCAGCGACCTGGATCTTGGACAGCCAACCGTCGGCTGACTTGTAGAGCAGCCATTCGCCGTTCGGAGAGAACTGAGCAAAGCAGTAGGGGGGAACGTCGGCTGTCAGGAGTCTGGGCTCGTAGGCGTCGAGACTCCGCAGGTAGAGACCGTAGGCCCCAGTCTCGTCTTGCGAGACGTAGGCGAGGGTCCTGCCATCTCGCGAGATCGCCGGCTGATCGACCAGCACGTGCCCGGGGGGCAGGGGAATCGTGAGGCGGGTTACGGGACGATCCGATTGCGGCCCAGGCTTGAGCAGCCAGGTGATGGAAGCAGCGGCCAGAGCGGCCAGCAGGATGCCCGAGACGTAGCCACTCCGACTCGCCCCGGTGGACGTCGGAGCCGATGGCTCGGCTTGCCATTCTCTGGCTTCGAGCAACTCGAGTCGTCCGTCCCCGATGTCTCTCAGTCGAAGCAAAGGGTCTCGTTGGAGGCAGCGTCTGATCAGTCGAGACAGTGGCTGTGCTGCGACCGGCAGGGATTCCCAGTCAGGTTCTCTCTCGAGCACACGGGCTAGCGTCTGGGCGACGCTGTCCTCGGCAAAAGCCGAGTGCCCGCTGAGGGCTTCGAAGAGGCAGGCTCCAAACGCCCAGATATCGGCTCGGCTGTCGACTCGTTTTCCCGTCGCCTGTTCAGGGCTCATGTAGGCAGCTGTGCCCATGATCTCGCCACGCATGGTGGCCGCGGCCGTCATCGTGGGCGACTGGCTGAGGTCAAGGTTGACCGGAGTTTGTGGCGTTGCCGCCGTTGCCAGACCAAAGTCCAGGATCTTGACCCTGCCGTCGTCGCGTAGCTTGATGTTTGCGGGCTTGAGATCGCGGTGCACGATGCCAATAGCGTGCGCCGCTTCCAGCCCTTCGGCGATCTGGATGAATAGAGCGATCGCCTCGTCGACCGGGATCGGGCCGCGGCGAATCCTGTCGGCCAGGTCCTCGCCCTCGACCAGCTCCATGACCAGGAAGTGAGTGTCACCGTCTTGCTCGAATCCGAAGAGCGTGGCGATGTTGGGATGGTTGAGGGCTGCCAGTGACTTGGCTTCACGCTCGAAGCGGGCGAGCCGCTCCGGGCTGTCAGCGAAGTCGGTCGGCAGCACCTTGATCGCAACGTTGCGGTCGAGCTTGGTGTCATGCGCGCGATAGACCTCTCCCATGCCGCCCGCGCCGATTGGGGCGACGATCTCGTACTGCCCCAGTCGAGTCGCGGGTTCGAGAGTCACGGTCGGAGCAGTCTAGCGGTCGCTCCGCTCGCGCTCCAGATTGGTGACCAAACCTTGGGATCTGAGGTGCCTGAGTCCGGGGTGGACCGTGTCGGCATGGGTCAGGCGTCCAGGCGTGAGACGAGAGCGGCTCAGCGTGCAGCGGAAGGCTGCCATCAGCAGGCCGACCGCCGATGTCGCCTGCGATCAAGCCATGCCTTTGGCCGACAACTCCTCCGTGGCTTTCGAGGTCTTGCCGAGTCCCTCGAGCCCCATGCCTCTGAGGACTCCGGGTGCCTTGGTGAATTGAACGCCGGTGTAGTCAACGATCTCGACGCGATTGCCCCAGGGATCGTAGAAGTCCATGAATCGCTCCGACACGATTTCAATCCCCATCTCAGCGAGTGCTGCGCCAACCGCCGCCTTGTCGTCGACTACCAGACCAAAGTGCCGCTCGTGATCATGGGAGTGCTCGGCTGCCTTCGACAGCGCAATGAACTGATCACCCAGATCGATGAATGCCATGGTGTCGTGTTTGCCTCGGAGTTCGAACTCGAGGAACTTGCCGTAGAACTCGAGTGCGTCGTCGATGTTGCCCACTTCGAGTGCAACGTGGTTGATGCCCACTGCGCGCGCCTTCGCGAATTGACTCATCTTCTGCTCCTCTTTGGTTGATCGGCCGCCGCTCATTCGGAAGTCGCCGGGTCTTCGACCCCCAGGGCGGCCTTCTCTATCCGCCCAAGGAGTTCGACCAGGGTGTCGGTCTCTGAGGCCGTCATAGTGTTGTTGACAATTCGTCTGATGATCTGCGTGAGTCGCGGGGCAAAGTCGCGCAGTACCTCACGACCCTGTGGCATGAGTGTGACGAGTGTCGCCCGACGGTCGGATGGATCTGGCTCGCGCTTGACGAGACTCTTTTCCTCCGCGCGGTCGATCATGCGGGAGATGTGACTCGGACTCATGAGAAGTCGTTGGCTCAGATCAACTGCGCGTTGCTGGCCGTTCGGGGCCTGATCGAGACGGACCAGCAGATCGAGAACGGTGGGGTCGTAACCGGTCGGTTCCACCGCTTCGGTCTCAATGAGCCTGCTGACTGCAATCTGCGTAGTCAGTAGCGCTCCGGTCGTGCGCAAGGTCCTGGGTGAGAGAACTCGTTGTGATCGACTCATGGTGAACATCATAGTTGCGTTGACAATAGGTGTCTAGACAACTAATATAGTTCTGTACACACTAATTGTTCAAGCACCAAATGTGAGGCAGAAAAATGACATCGACTCGCGATTCGAAGGCGGACCACCTCCTGACGGCCGAGAACTCGGCCCTCATCCTGATCGACTTCCAGCCGAGCCTCATCGAAGGCACCCACTCCGTAGACCAGACCATTCTCGTGAACAACGTGGTCGCGATGGCCAAGGTGGGCCTGATGTATCGGCTCCCGATGGTGCTGTCGACGATCATGGTCGAGGCCGGATACCAGCGAGACACGATCGCTGAGCTCAGAGAAGTTCTCGTCGGCGTTCCTACAGTCGACCGTGTGCACGTCAACGCCTGGGAGCAGGACGAGTTTCGGTCCGTAGTCGAAGCGACGGGGCGTAGGAAATTCATCATGGCTGGTCTATGGACCGAGGTCTGTCTTGCCTATCCTGCGCTCGACATGTTGCACGAGGGCTACGAGGTCTACGCGCTGTCAGACGTGTCGGGAGGTACGACGACCGACGCTCACGAAAGAGGCATGCAACGCCTGGTTCAGGCCGGAGCCGTGCCGGTTACTTGGGAGGCTGTGATGGCGGAGCTTGGACGTCTGAACAAAGACGGCTATGACATGCGGCAGTTTGTAGCGATCATGGAGAGCCACTTGCCACAGAGCATCCCGGCTGCTGACCGTGCTCGGCAGATCGGGGCGCGTGTCGAGTAGTTAGTTGGCTTAGCGATTGGCCGGTCCTCTCCTGACATGAGCAGAAGTTGCGACTCTCCGCCAGCCGGCCTCCCGCTCCAAAACGACGAACTCCTTCTAGGCACAGATGACCGAGAGCAATCAGGGCAAACCGCAATCGCCACTCGCCCCTACGTTGCAAAAGATGGGATGAGCACGCCGTGCTGCGAAGGTTTGGCGTCGTTGTCCCAATGACGAAGGAGATCGCTGGCGATGAATGTCGAAGACCTCATGTCACGCAACGTTGTAACCCTGGAGACCGTGCACACCGCTCAACAGGCTCGGCAGCTGTTGCGCGAGCACAAGGTCAGTGCTCTTCCGGTTCTCGGTGACGATGGCCGGCCGCGCGGAGTGATTTCGGCGACGGATCTGGCTCAGGATCTCGAGGCGGACGCCAGCGTGGGCGACGTGATGAGCGCTGGAGCGTTTGCGATCGGTGGGACGGAGCCAGCCGCCAAAGCGGCTCTCGTGATGATGCAGGAGCGCATCCATCATCTGATCGTGCTCGAGGACGGCAAAATCGTCGGAATCGTCAGCGCTTTCGACTTGCTCAAGCTGGTGCCGCAGGAGTCCTAGTCGGGAACCTGCTGGTGCCTCGCGCTGAGAACTGGCAGGGATCACCCGGTGGGCACGTCTCTGCGCAGAAGCTCGTCGAAGTTCAGGATGACGTTGACGGTGGTTTCTTTGGGGTCCGCCGCCACGAAGCGCAAGACCGAGCCGTCTTCGAGAACCACGTAGTCCTGGTCGGTGATCGGATGGTGCGGCCACATCCGTGTCGGCGCAAACAGAAGCTGGGGTGGCTCGATCTCGAGGGTGGGTTGCGTCCGGATCGCGGCGCTCATCATGACGTCTTCTTGTGAGCCCGCCTGCCTCTCTGAGCGGAAGAAGATCGACCGTCCGTCCGGATGCCACACGGGCATCCAGCCGCCATCTTGACTGACCTGGCGACGGATGCGCTCACCGCCCTCCGGGTCGAAGCGCTGGACCCAGATCTCTGAGCGCCCGGATTCGACCGAGGTGTAGGCGATCCATTGACCATCGGGGGAGAACGCGGCGTGGTGCTCGTTCGCTGCCGAGGCGGCAATCGGAATCGGCTCGCGACTCTCATCGTCGAGAGGCAGAGCCCAGAGGTCGAACGCCCCATCACCCTCGCGATAGGCGACGAAGCGCGTGTCGGGTGAGATCGACGTGGGGTCCTGCAGCACGGCTGCACGCGTCAGTCGCTCGCGATTCCCTCCATCGCTACCGATGGAGTAGAGATTCCAGTTGCCGTCGACGTTCGAGGTGAAGACGATCAGCGATCCATCGTTCGAGATCACCGGGTTGTCGTTGTAGACCTGATCGAACGTCAGCTGATTGCGCGCACCGCTTTCGAGGTCGACCGAGAAGATCTCCATGAATCGTCGACCTTCGGGCACCATGCTGATGACCCCTTTTGTGCCATCTGGAGTGACCTGAAGCTGCCCGTAGTAGCCGGGCGAAACCAGCGTCTCTTCGTCGTCGCCTGATGGGCTCCAGCGCACGAGTCGACGGTCATGGAGGCCCTGGCCGCTCCTGACGTAAGCGAGTGCGCCAGCCGGTGAGACGGAGTAGAGCAGGTCTCGATAGTTGCCGTTCGTCTCGATGTCGGCGACGACGGGCACCTCCGGCCCCGTCACACGGAGCGCATCGACATCAAACGGCACCGCCCAGAGTGTGCTGTCGCGGTTGAAGACGATGTGGCCACTCTTCACGAACGCTGGGTCACCGGCATCGTCGATGAGCGGCAGGCGTTCTCCGGTGGTCAGATTGGCGACTTCGACTCTTGCATTCGCAATGCTTCCGCTCATCGAGTAGAAAAGCAGTGCATATCCCCCGGGGAGAAGCGTCGGAGTCGAATGGCTCACTTCGTCGCGGGACTCGTCAAGCGCCAGGACGAGCTCCTTGGGTCCTCCAACAGCCGGCATACGAGCCATCGGACCGATCCCGGTGTCGGTCATATAGACGTGGTCGTCGGAGGCCCACTGTGGGCGCCAGAACGGGAAGTTGGTCAGACGGATCGGGTTGCCGCCGTCGAGGCGCACCTTCCACCCCGCATTGTCGCGGTGAAAGAGCGCCCACTCGCCGTCCGGTGAAAGTCCGAGGCCGCCAGCCCAGACGCCTGCCGTACCTTCGACAGGAGAGAAGCTCGACTCGGACAGCTCTCGTCTCCAGAGCTGGCGCGCCCCCAGATGCCCGCCGACAACCACCAGCTGGCTGCCGTCGTTGGAGATTTGCAGCACGCTAGGACTGGTCTTGGAGCGAATGTCGATCTCGGCGGGCAGCTGAAGAGAGAGCTGGATGGGTTCTTGGAGGTACCGAGGTGTCGAGGCGGGCTGATTCACGAACCACATGATCAGGCTGCCTGCGACCGCGAGCGCAGCGATTACCCAGGGAAGCGTCGTGGACCGTGGCCGCTGCCGATGTGCGACAGGGGTCGCCACCTCGGCTGCCACTGCAGTGGCTGGTGGCGTCAGCAGTTCGGCGAGCTCGACCCTCGCGTCTCCGATGTGCTGCAGGCGCGCGTTGCGGTCCTTTTCGAGGGAACGGCGAAGTAGACGAATGACCTCCACGGGAGTGCCCGTGGGCAGGTGCTCCAGATTCGGTTGGTCCTTGAGCACCGACGCCAGCAGCGTGGGCGCGTCGTCGCCCGCGAAAGGTCGCTTCCCGGTCAGCACCTCGAATAGACAACATCCAAACGACCAGACGTCGGTGCGTCGATCGACCACTCTGCCTTTGGCCTGTTCGGGACTCATGTACGCGGCCGTGCCCATGATCTCGCCGCGCGCCGTCGCGGCCGCCGTCATGGTTGGCGACTGGCTCAAGTCGGGACTGCTGGACGACTGAGACTCCATCGCCTTCGCGAGTCCGAAGTCGAGGATCTTGATCCTGCCGTCTTCGCTCACTTTGATGTTGGCGGGCTTGAGGTCGCGATGGACGATCCCGCGCTCGTGCGCAGCTTCCAGACCTTCCGCGATCTGTATAAACAGTGGGATCGCCTCGTCGAGCTGGATCGGGCCGCGCAAGATGTGGTCGGCCAGGTCTTCGCCTTCGACCAACTCCATGACGAGGAAGTGCACCTCATCGTGCTGTTCAAAGCCGAACAGCGTGGCGACGTTGGGGTGGTTGAGGGCGGCGAGGGACTTGGCTTCGCGTTCGAAACGGGCGACACGCTCGGGATTCTCGGCAAAGTCGGCCGGAAGGACCTTGATCGCGACGTCACGCTCGAGCTTGGTGTCGCGAGCGCGATACACCTCACCCATGCCGCCCGCGCCGAGCGGGGCGGTGATCTCGTAGGTACCGAGCCGGCTGCCGGAAGTGTGGGTCAAGGTCGCGTCAGTGTAGCGCCGCGCGAGGCGGCTCAAGAAAGGCTCGATCAGTCGGTGGTCAGGAGCTGATCGACCTCGTCGTACCAGTTCGCGACGACGATCAGTCGAGATGTAGACCAGAGCCGCTCGTCCGACTCCACTATGACGATTCGTCCGTCCTGAGCGACGTCGTAGTAGTGGCCGGTGTCGGTGATGTGGAGCGGAGGAATGTAGATTCTCCGGCCCTCGCCGATTTCTAGCTGACCGTTGATCTCGGCAACAGGAACGACCTCGATCTCGCGGAAGAGCCGCGCACCGGTCTCGTCCAACGACGTCAGGAAGTAGAGAGATCGTCCGTCGTGGGACCAACGCGGCGAGCCTCCCCCGCGCTTCGACAGCCGTTGTCCGCGCGAACCGCCAGGAAAGCGATCGACGAAGACCTCGGGCTTGCCGTCGACTTCGTAGGAGACATAGGCGATCCACTCGCCGCTGGGCGACAGACTGGGGCCGTGGATCAGTGAGTCGTCCGCTCGCCTGGGCCTGAAGTGCTGGTCGCGGTCGGTGCCGTCGAGCGACGAGTCGTGCACCCATAGGCCGTCGTCGAGGGCGTAGGCAAACAGTCGCCCGTCGGCGTCGTAGGAGCCAGCCGCGACCCAGTTCGTGCCTCTCCTCTCGAGCTCAGTCAGCTCTCCTGTGCCGTCCACCGGAACGGTCAGAAAGCGTGCCTGGTCGCGCCCGTCGACCACGGTGACGGTCACAGCGCTGCCGTCCGGTGTCCACAGCGGACCGATGACCTCGGACTTGGGGAGTCTTTGAAGGTTGGTCGGCACCTTTCGCTCGAGCTCGAAGTGGCGTACGAGAGCTCCATCTCCGTCCTGGCTCGCCAGCGCTAGCGCTGTTCCAGTGGGTGACAGGTCTAGCAATGGTGGACCCCCTGGAAACGAGGCGATGACGTCGCGCGAGCCATCCACTTCGATCCAGAGCAGGTCGGTAGTCAGGTGCTGTGGGTTCGGTGCCTCCGCGTAGACGAGCGTTCCGGTGTCGGAGACGGCCATCTGCGGCACCGGCAGTTTGCTGTCGTAGCGATCGGAGCGGATCGAGACGGGTAGGGGCGAAGGGCTACCAGATAGACGGAGGCGCTCGAGATCGAACTTCGACACCATCGGAACGCCGTTGCGGACGAACAGGAGATGGCCAGACACCAACGCTCGGGGCCGGCTGGCATCCTCGAGCAGGGTCACGAGGTCTGCATCGGGATCGGCCAGACTGACGACGGCGATGCGCACTCCCTGCCCGTCTTCGTGATCGACAAGTGCGTGAGTCGAGCCGGGCAGGACTTCGGGATTGCCGAGTCGACGCCCCGGAACCGTCAGGAGAGTCTCTACCCGTCCTCCGTCTGCGGGAATGCGGCTGAGGACTGGCACGTCGTTGGTGAAGACGATCTGATCGTCGTCTCCCCACGATCCGAAGCCCCACGACGCGAAGTCGATGTTGCGGGCGAGAACGATCGCCTGACCACCTTCGATTGACACCTTGCGCAGCTCACCAGATGCGGTGAAGAACGCGATCCAGTTACCGTCAGGAGAGAAGAAAGGCTGGGCAGCGTTTTCGGAGCCGTCGAGACGCGTGAAGCCGAGGTCGTCCAGGTTACGCACCTGGAGGAACTTCTGGCCATCGGCCCTCGCCACGTAGGTCAGGTTCCGACCGTCGGGTGAGACCGCGAGAACGAGTCCAGGCCAGCCGATGGTGGACATCGGCGCCTCCTTCGGGAGGGAAAGGGAGAAGCGAATCGGACCGGAGGTCGACTGAGGCGACACCGGTTCGTTCCAACCGAATCGCGAGATGAGCAGTGCGAGGCTCACTAGCAGGGCCACAGTCAGACCCGTGGCGACGAGCTTCCAGTTCCACAATTGGCGATCGTGTCTCGAGCTGACGACCTCTTCGCCTGGAGTCTCGTCAGCCTCGACGAGCTCGAGCCGGGCCGCTCCCAGATGAGGGAGTCGATCCGTCGGTGACTTCTCGAGCGACCGCCTGAGAAGCCGTCGTACGGCAGGCGGGGTGTCGTGAGGCAGCGCCTCCCACGGAGGATCCTCGGTGAGCACCGAGGCGATGATTCGGGCGGCGCTGTCGCCCTCGAAAGCCCGTCGAGCAGTCAACGCCTCCAACAGGCAGACGCCAAAGGCCCACATGTCCGTTCGTTCGTCGACGTCTCGACCTTCGGCCTGCTCCGGGCTCATATAGGCTGCCGTGCCCATGATTTCGCCGCGGATCGTGGCTGCCGCCGTCATCGTCGGAGACTGACTGAGATCCAGGTCGCTTCCGGGTGCCGAATCCATCGCTTTGGCGAGTCCGAAGTCGAGGATCTTGACCCTGCCGTCTTTGCCGATCTTGATGTTGGCGGGCTTGAGGTCGCGATGGACGATGCCTTTCTCGTGGGCGGCCTCGAGGCCCTCTGCAATTTGGACAAAAAGCGGGATCGCTTCGTTGACTGGGATCGGACCGCGACTGATCCGATCAGCAAGGTCTTCGCCTTCGACCAACTCCATGACGAGGAAGTGCGTGCCGTCGTGCTGTTCGAACCCGTACAGCGTGGCGACGTTGGGGTGGTTGAGGGCGGCGAGGGATTTGGCTTCGCGCTCGAAGCGGGCGACACGCTCGTTGCTGTCTGCGAAGTCGGCGGGGAGAACCTTGATCGCGACGTCGCGGTCGAGCCTGGTGTCGCGAGCGCGATACACCTCACCCATGCCGCCGACGCCGAGTGGGGCGGTGATCTCGTAGGTGCCGAGGCGGGTGCCGGAAGCGAGGCTCAAGGTCGCGTCAGTGTAGCGTTGGTCTCGCTAGTCGTACGCCGAGCTTCTGTGAGAGGCTGCAAGCAGAAAGACGATGCGCTCGTCCTCGTCGATCTCGTAGAAGAACCGCCAGGCACCGATGCGATAGCGCCAGTGATGCCGCCGGTCGATTCCGAGGCGCGAGTTGCTAGCGCAGCGGAAGGTATACTCATACTCATGAGTATGCGGCTCCAGATCCTGGTCGACGAAGAAGAGGCTGCGGAGTTCCGACGGAGTGCTACGAGGGAGGGGATTACCTTCTCCGACTGGGCGCGCCGGGCCATGCGCGACTACACCCGACGCCGCCCTGGGCGTTCCTGTGAGCAGAAGCTACAGGCCCTCGAACGTGCCCTGGAGCACTCTCATCCGACAGCCGATATCGAGGAGATGCTCCGGCAGATCGAAGGCGGTCGTGATCTTCGTTGACTCGAATGTAGCGATGTACCTCGTAGGCGCGAATCATCCGAACCGAGATGCCGCCGCAGCCTACTTGCGTGCCAACGCCGAAGAGGTTTTCGTCACCAGCGCTGAGACGTACCAGGAGTGTGTACACCGATACGTTGCGATCGATCGGCGCCAGGCAATCGCCGACTGCTTCGACCTGCTGGACGATCTCGTCGACCAGGTGTACCCGGTGACCCGAGAGGACGTTGCCGAAGCCGCGGAAATCGCTCGCCAGCAGAGGCGACTATCTGGTCGCGATTGCCTTCATCTCGCCGTCATGAAACGCCGCGGTGTCGAGCGGATCTTCACCTTCGATCGAGGCTTCGACCTGTGGCCCGGTGTGCGTCGACTTCCAGGCGAGTCGTGATCCAGCCGGAAGTGAGGGTCAAGGTCGCGTCAGTTTAGCTCTGCCGCTCACTGAGAGCTCGGTGGCGAGCGGGTGGCCTGCTCTTGGCATCAAATCTGCTTGTTCGTCGAGCGGCGCTCGTCGAAGCGTGTTCTGAGCGACTCAGCGACGGAATCTGTCATGCGACGGGCCGCGTCGGGTCGGTCGTGAGCGTGGTGTGAGTCTTCGAGCGGTCGACGAGGCCGGCGGATCGAACCCCCCTGATGTCAATCTCTCGGACCAGCTCCAGCAGTCTTCTGCCCACCCTCGTGGCGTTTGCGCTCGTCGTGGGCCTGATCGTGCTCGGCCGTGGATTCGCGGCTCGCGAGGCACCGCCATCGTTTCTCGGTGAGATCGACTATCTGGTCGATGAACAGCGTGACTTGACGCTGGACGACGTGCTCGCCAGGACCGACTGGCAGCGGCACGATGGTGTTCCGAGCTTCGGGCTGCGCTCGGAGCCGTTTTGGTTCCGCACTCAGATTGCCAACGACGAGGCGGCGACAACCTTGCGCCACCTCGAGCTGACCTACCCGATCCTGGATTCGGTCGAGGTCTGGCAGCTCGGAGCGTCGCGTTCGGCGGACCGATACCTCGTGAGTGGCGACAAGCTGGCCTTTGGAGAACGCCCAGTCCTCCACCGCCACTTCGTCTTCCCACTCGAGCTCGAGCCCGGCCAGAACACGGTGGTGTTTCGGGTGCAGACGGACGGATCACTTCAGGTTCCTCTGCGCTTGTGGGAGCCTCAGAAGCTTCTCGAGTTCACGGAAACGAGATCTCTGATCGACGGCGGCTTCTACGGCGTGCTGCTCGTCATGGTGTTCTACAACCTAATCTTGTTCCTCGGACTGCGCGAGCGGACCTTTCTCTACTACGTCGGTCATGTGCTGACGACCGGTCTTTTCATGGCGAGCATGAGCGGGCTCGCCTTCATGCACCTGTGGCCAAACGCCCTCTGGTGGCAGGCGCATGCTGTTCCGGTCCTGATCTCGCTCTCCGTCGTCTTCATCTCGTTGTTTGCGACGTCGTTCCTCGAGATCGAGCGCCGCAGTGTGTTTGGTCGCATCTTCATGACGCTGCTGGTCGTGGCTGGGGTGTGCTGCGTGGGTTCGATCGTGCTCGGCCCGACGGTGGCGCTTCTCATTGCCAGCATGCTCAGCATCTCGGCACTGAGTACGGCGTTTGCGGCCAGCGTGTGGGGATGGTTCAAGGGTCATCGCGCTGCCCGCTATCTCGTGATCGCGTGGGGTGGTTTCATCCTGGGAAGCCTTGCTCTGGCGTTCAGCAAGCTCGGCATCGTGCCGAGCAACGCCTTCTCGGACCACGGCATGATGATCGGCTCGATGATGGACGTCGTCTTCCTGTCGCTCGCCATCTCTGAACGGGTTCGTCAGGAACGCATCCTGCGCGAGCTGGCTCAGGAGCGCGCCATGCGGCTCGAGCAGGAGGCGCGCGCCGGACTCGAGACCGCTGTCGCCGAGCGCACACAGCAGCTCGAAGACACCATGGAGCAGTTGAGTCTTGCCAACCGACGTCTCGAAGAGCTGTCGAATCAGGATGGTCTGACGGGCCTCTCCAACCGGAGACACTTCGAAGAGGTGCTCGCTGAACGCTGGGCATCGGCGCAGGAGCGCGACGTGTCTCTTTGTCTGTTGATAGCCGATATCGATCGCTTCAAGCTGATCAACGACTCGTTTGGCCATCTCACCGGTGATGCGGTGCTGCGCAGGGTCGTAGCCGCGATGAACGATGCCCTGACCTCGAGCGACCACTTTTCTGCGAGGCTCGGTGGTGACGAGTTCGTTCTGCTGTTTGAAGGGGACGAGCAGACCGCGGCCGACGTCGCCGAGTCGGTGCGGGATGCCGTAGCCGAGCTGGAAGTCCATGATCGCGGCGAGGTACTCACGGTGACGGTAAGCATCGGTGCGACCGTGGCCAAGCCGAACCGAGAGCTGCCGCGCGACGCGCTCGAGCGCGCCGACACGGCTCTCTACGAGGCCAAAGAGCGAGGCCGGGATCGGGTCGTCGTTCGCGCTGAGCCGATCCCGGCGTAGGAGGCGGCGCCACGCCGCAGCAGCTAGTCGACAGGGTGGCGCCTGGTCTCGACAGGAGACTGTCGCTGGATTCCGGCGCCGAGTTCCCTGCGGTTACGGTGTTTCCACCATGATCGTGAACGCCACCGCTGGCTCGCACGTCGGCGGAAGCGACTGGTGGACGGCTACGATCTCGCCGCCGACGAGGTCGCGACTCAGGTTGATGACCGAGCCGATCCCGTTGCCGAGCTCCTCGAAGCCAGCACCGAAGACGCGGATGGTGGCTCCGGGCACTGACTTGGTGACGATGACGAAGTCGTCTCCGTGCTGAGGTTTGGCGATCTCAGCAATCATGGCGTCGGCGGAGCACTGTCTGACGGGTGGTGGATCAGGCTCGGGCGATTGAACTCGGCAGAGCTTCTGGCTCGCAACGAGCTGGTGAGCGGGATCGACAGGTCCGAGTGGTGACGCCTGCAGGTCGACGTGTCGGTAGCGACGATAGGGCAGCGACTTGCGCTCGAAGACCACCGTGCCGGCGAGTTCTTCCAGCATGACGTGGGAGCCCTGGACGATGTTCTCGAGAGTGAGGAACTGCTGGTCAGGGAGAGGTGGCTCGAAGGTCACCTGCGGCAGCGAGGACGGTGCAGTCGTGGCGACCTCTTTGTCGGAACGATCGCTGGTGTCCTGACAGATCGTCTGGGTAGCGGTGAATGAGTCACCGACTTCGAACGTGCCAGCTTTGCCCAGCCGCATCCAGGTGAGGTTGTAGCCGCTCTCCTTGGCGACGACGGTCTGCGTGCCGTCATCGACCTCGGTCTTTTGCACTTCGACCGTCGCTCCCGGAACGTTCGCCACCGCGATGGCACTTGCGCACTCGTAGATGGGCGCCGGAGTGATGGTTGGCGCCGGGAGGCCGTTGGGGTAGTCCTCCTTGTGGCTGCGTACCCAGGTGATGACCGGCGGCGACGTGACGCCGAATGCCGTCTGGGTCACGGCGACGGTCTGGCCTTTCTCGAGCGCCTTGGGGAGCACGAAGACGTGTCCGCCAGGTTCGCGCATGGGCTCTTGCGCAACGAACATTCCATCGACTTCGAGGGTCAACTCGGCGTCGAGCAGTGCATTGGTGACCATCACCGTGCTCGTGCAGGCGTAAGGAGGAGCGATCGCGGGCGGCGGTACTGCGATCTGCGGCGGTGGGTCGAAGGTGACGACCGTGCCGCCGCCGGGCCGACTCTGGCAAGCGGCCAGCAGCCAGTCACGATGGTCGTGGTTGGCGTCGGCATCGGAGTAGCTCGGCGGCATCGTCGCTGGTGCTGGATCGGCGGGGTGCTCTCCGATCGAGGCGGCGAGTACTTCTTCGCAATATCTCGGGTACTGTGTCGAAAGGAGCGGAAGGCGTCCGCCGACCTGGTCGCCTCCTTGCCCGCTGCTCGCGTGGCAGGTGTCGCACCCGGGACCTTCCGTTGGGCCCAACGACTCGATGGGTAGCGCGTTGGCGGGCCAGTCGGAATGATCCGGGATGATCGGAGTAGGCCAGGAGCTCGGAAACAAGCTGCCGATCTCCTGCATCGCGGCCTGGAACATCGGGTCTTCCGGATGGACGATGAACGGGTTGGCGCCGGTGTGGCAATCGGCGCACACCCCCTCGGGATTGTCGACCAGATCGAAGCCGCCGATCAGCTCGTCGATCTGAATCTGGTCGTTGGGGTCCGGCGGTGGTGACGAGAAGGTCTCACCTTCGGGATTGGTGAAGAAGCACGTCTCGCCGGTATCCGCCATGCAGATCATCCCGAGCACCTCGACCGTGCTGCCGGACTTGCGGGGTAGTGACAGGCAGAACCCGTCTGCGCCAGCGTCGAACGACCAGAGCTCGGCGTCGAGGCCCGTATTGATGAAGGGGTTTTCGAGATCTCCGTAGAGCCTCCAACGGAAGTCGGTCAGATCCAGAACGGTTGGCGGAACGGGAACGCCGTTGTTCTCGCACAGGGTGCGGTAGCCGTCGCTGTCCTCAGTGGTGACGATGCTGTTTTGGCCCGTGGCCGCGGTAGCGATCAGAAGCAGTGCCGTGATCAGTGCCGCGAATCTCGAGGCGATATTCTGAGAAGGTGGTGTCGTCTTGACCATGATGGGCTCCTTTGCCTGTGGCCTCGAGTAATGGCTCGATGGGCCTCGGCTACAGGAAACGATCCAGAGGTCTTGATCCCCTCACAGTGATTTGCCTGCTCAGCGTTGCGACGCCGCCGGAGCGGTTGGCGTTGGTCGTTTCGAGGGGCGCCGAAGGGCGCTCGCCTCGATCAGGATCACCGCTCAGGAAGCGCCTGCTGAGCGGAGGGAAGTGCGGTCCGTGATGAGCCTTGGGATCGTCGATGGCCATTGCGAATTGGCCTTGCCGGCGTCATGGCGCCAGAATGCAGCGATGAATCGCGAGGCGCTCAGACGGGTCGTCGAGACCACCGACACGAAGGCGGGACGTCGCTTCGACCTGACGTTCCAGTTCCTCATCGTGATCGCGGTCGTGTCCTTCTCGGTCCAGACGCTGCCGGATCTGCCCGAAGGCCTTCGTCATCTGCTGGGGTGGGTCGAGGTCATCACCGTGGTGATCTTCACCGCCGAGTACCTCCTCCGGCTGTGGGTTGCCGAGAGTCGTATCCGCTATGCCTTCAGCTTCTTCGGAGTGATCGATCTGCTGGCGGTCTTGCCTTTCTACCTGGCGAGCGGCATCGACCTCCGAGGCGTTCGCGCCTTTCGCCTGCTGCGTCTGTTCAGGTTGTTCAAGCTCCTGCGCTACAGCCGTGCTATCTCGAGGTTCCGAGTAGCGCTGGGTCTCGTCCGCGAAGAACTGATTCTTTTTGCCGCACTCGCCCTCCTCGTCCTCTACGCCTCGGCTCTGGGCATCTACTACTTCGAGAGCCGGGCCCAGCCCGACGAGTTCGGCTCTCTCTTCCACAGCCTCTGGTGGGCGGTGACCACGCTCACGACGGTGGGTTACGGCGACGTCTATCCGGTGACGGCTGGCGGAAGGGTGTTCACCTTCCTGGTGCTGATGGTCGGACTGGGTATCGTGGCCGTACCGACGGGCCTGGTGGCGTCAGCGCTGTCGGAGGCGCGACGTCTGGAGCAGGAAAGGTCCCACTCCTACTAGAGTGTCAGCCGCCTCCACGCTGCTCGGCATTTCCCGCAGCAGTCCGGCGATTGCGCGACACAGTTGAGAGGCCCCTGCTCATCTCTCGTTTTGGTCAGCTCTCGAAGGGATTGTGGATCACCACACCGAGAAAGCTCTGGCCATTGTTGAGGTCTTCTGAAAGAACCGTTTCGCAACCCAGGGCTCGGGCAGCTTCGATGATCGCCGCGTCCCAGTAGGAGATCTGGTAGCGATCCTTCGTGTCCAACGCGGCACGCACGAGACTCAGATCGATCTCCTGTATCGGAAAGCGAGCGAATGCCTCGACCAGGCTTGATGCCTGTTCGTGGCTGAGCGCGTCGGATCGGTTGCTTCGCGTGGCCTGAACATAAAACTCTTGGAGCACCTGAACCGATAGTCCGAGATCAGTCTGGTCAAGGATCTCTCTTGCCGTTTCGGCTTTCGAGACATCTTCTGGGTCGGTGCTTATGGCGTAAAGCAGAACGTTCGTGTCAAGGAAGCGCACGGCGCTCGTAGAGTTTTTGGCGCGGCTCTCGATCACCACCACGAAAGCTGACGATAGAACTGATGACTTCGTCTTGCAGTCGCTTTCGCCGTGAGAAGTCAGTCTCGTCACCTCCGAAGGCGATCAGGAACTCTCGCACGACGGCGCTGACCGACGTATCGCGTTCGGCAGCCTTGATGCGCGCCTGTCTGTAGACCTTTTCCGAAACGGATACGGTGATGTTCTTCACAGTTTCACAGTATCACGGTTGCACGGAATCGCTTTGCGTAGATCTCTGTCTCCTCATCAAGGTCGACTACTCTTGTGTCACCCAGACTGACTCAGGCTCGGCTGACGCGTTCGTGTTCTGCTCCCAGCTCAAGGAGGACCGCCATGTCTCAGCATTCGCTCTCCATCCGGTACCTGTCCCTGATTGCCGCCGGGATTCTCGTCAGCTCGGTACTCAGCGGACACGGGAGAGCTCGCTCCGGTCAAGCTGGTGACCGGGTGATCGAGTTTCCGGACACGGCCGAGTACCAGACTCTGGTCGTCGATCTGCACACTCATTCGGTGTTCTCCGACGGTCACGTGTGGCCCAGCATCCGAATGGGTGAGGCGATACTCGACGGTCTCGATGCGATCGCCGTTACCGAGCATCTGGAGTAGCAGCCACACCTCGCGGACATTCCTCACCCGGATCGCAACAGGTCGTACGAGGAGGCCAAGGCGAGCGTTCCCGAGGATTCGGAGCTCATCGTGATCAACGGATCGGAGATCACCCGTGCCGCTCCCCATGGGCACATGAATGCAGTGTTCATCGAAGATGCCAACGAGCTCTTGAAGGTCAGTGAGGTCCCCGGGCCGTTCAATTCGGGAGAGTACTTCCGTAGGGCGGGTGAGTGGCCGGCTCAGTCAGCGGTCGACGCGGCCAACGAGCAGGGCGCCTTCGTCTTTTGGAATCACTCGTGGAGCACCTTTCGCGACAACATCACGGTGATCACCGACTTCCATCGGGAGAACGCCGCCAACGGCAAGCTGCACGGCATCGAGGTCGCCAACGGGAGCACCTACTCGGCCGAGTCCTTCCAGGTGGCACTCGATCACGACCTGGCTCTGATCGGCGTCTCTGACGTTCACAATCTGATCGATTGGGACTACAAGCCTCACGAGGGCGGTCATCGGCCGGTCAACCTCGTCTTTGCCCGTGAGAAGAGCTCCGCGGGCATCCGCGAAGCGCTGTTCGCGAAACGGACCGTGGTCTGGTACAAGAATCTCCTCCTCGGCCGCGAGCGCGATCTCGTGCCTCTGCTCGAAGCCTCTCTGAAGGTCGAGAGCGCTACTTACAGTGGGCTCTCCAGAGTCCTCGAGGTCGTCTTCAGCAACAGCTCCGACGCGAAGTTCGTGCTCGACAACAAGACGAGCTACACCATGGTGCGCGATCACGATGTCATCGAGGTCCCGGCTCATGATGAGACGTCGCTGCTCATTCGGACCGGCGATCAGCTCGACGAGGTGACGCTCGAGTTCGAAGTGCTGAATGCGCTAACCGCGCCGGATCGTCGAGCGACGATGAGCTTCGAGCTCAGTCCGACCGTCGCTTCGCGGTAGGGCAGCTGCAGCAGTCCTCCCTGTCGCCCTAGCTCACCAGTTCGTCGTCGAGCTGAGAGCAAGTGGCGTCCGCCTGCGTCACTACACCAGCGACGCGATCTGGGGACGTGTCGCCAAGGCGCGAGCCATTAGCGGCCCCGCGCCAGATCAACGACAAGGGGGGACACGACCATGATTCATGGGCAGGCACTGGCTCGCCTTCGGGGAGGGCTGCTCGTTGCGGCCACACTCTGCGGGCTGACTTTCGGCGTGAGTTTGACGCTCGCGCAGTCGACGACGACCATCTATCTCGATTTCGACGGCCACTATGAGGTGGACTACAGCCTCTACGACCTGGTCCAGGTTCCGCCATTCGAGGGGTCGACGGCTGACCAGGAAGAGATCCGGAGGCGGATCGAGGAGGACTTCGCGCCTTTCGATGTAGTGGTGACCCGCTTGGAGCCTGCCAACGTCGAGGAGGGCTACGCCTACGAGCCCAGCTCACGACGAGTGGTGCGGGTGGCGATTGGCGGCAGTCCGGACGACCTCAACAACAGGAGCCAAATCACTGATCTCGACACGGGGACGATCTTCTTTGCCGAGATCGATCGCATGGGGGTCGTCATCGAGAACGACCGCATCGCGACGGGCGTCTCTCGCGAGCTGGCTTGGCGGTTCTCGTGGGAGGTCCTTAGGCTGTTTCCTTGGAGCCCTGACTTTTTCGCCCACTCGCTCGTGGACTACAGGGCTGCGCCAGGCCCCCTTCACGTACCCCGTCATGATCTGAGCGCCATGGCCAAGACCCAGATCTTCGGCGGACCTCAGGACCCCACCCACCGCACGATCTGGTGGCGCGACAGCGATGTCGTCAAGGGTCGCAACATCTTCGGGGATGGCGAGCCGGTTCGCGATTGGCAGGACGACATCCTCACCTTGGCCGGGGTGTTGGGACGACGTGCGGACGACCACGGCGACACGCCGACCTCAGCCTCGACTCTCGATGTCGAGCTCTCGGTGAACGGCCCGAGGCTGATCGCCAGCGGCATCGTCGAGGACAACCGCGAGAGCTTCACGGGAATGTGCCCGCCAACTCCGATCTGGCGGCACTGCGGGGGCGAAAGCGCTGGCGAGTTCGAAAGGGCTCCGCGCGAGTACGTCTTCCTGCCGCTTCAAAAGGACTTCTTCCGGTTCGACGTCACGTCGATCAACGGGTTTGGGACCTCCCGTCCAGAGCTCGAAGTCTCGGTCACGACACTGACCGAGAAGTTGGTCGACGACTACGGCCCCGGCACCTTTCCCAACGGTGGCAATCTGGACGCGGAGCTCGAGATCTGGTTCAACGATCCGGTGTGGGGGTGGACCGACGTGAGCGTTCGTGGCGCGCGTCGCGACATCGCGATCGACACATGGGCCACGTGGGTGGCAGACGGTAGCGGCCTCCTCACCGGAGAGTACGCGGTAGCCGTCAAGAGTGCAGGAGCGTATGGCGATCTCGGCGCCTATGACCTGTCGGTGTCGGGGCGCGGCGGAGTCAGTGTGTCGCGGGTGGACGGGGTAGCCGGCAACGGACTGCGTGCCCGCGGCGACGCCGCCCACGAGCTCATAGGACGACTGCGTGAGCTTTCTGACCGGCACGGCGTGATCGAGTTGTTGGTCGCGATGTCTCAGCTCGGGGCAGAGGAGGCGCTAGAGCGAGGTGACGTCTCCCAAGAAACACACTCGAGCTCCTGGGCGGACGCGAAGGCGGTCATCGAAGGGGCTCTCGCTCAGACCTCGGCGCTCGAACTGATCGGTGCTTTTGTCGACTGGAGCACGGTCGACGAGCCAGATCGACTGTACGAGGAGCTGGCAGATGTGGTGGAGGGACTGGGCTTCGACGAGCCCGTCCACTAGCCTCCTGGCCCGATCCGTCCCGTTTCTTGGACGGTGATTGCCCGGTGAGGAGCGATCTCGACGCTAGACCCTCGCCCGATGCCCAGCGATTGGGTGAAACAAGTCGCGGGGTCCAGCCCTGTAGTCTTGCTACAGGAAGGGGCCTCAATGACGTCGCGGGAGAGGCTGAAGGTGTTGTAGAGCCTTGATAGCGACGTCGCGGTCGAGCTTCGTGTCGTGGGCTCGATACACCTCACCCATACCGCCGGCGCCAATCTGCGTGGCGATCACGTAGTGACTGAGACGGGTCCCTGGCTCTAGGGTCACAGTGGCGGGAGTCTATCGGCGCCAGGGCGTCGACGATCCGCGTGCCGACAGTGACTGTCGTCCGTCAATAGCGAGGGTCGTACATCGAGGCCCTGATGCTGTCGCGAAGATCGGCGGGTCGGTCGGCTTTCGTCAAGCCGGCGGCATGGGCTACCTCGGCCACCGCGACTGCGATGTCGAGCGAGACGTCACGGATCTCTGTCAGCGGTGGATAGACGGCTCCTGCTGAGAGATCGTCCTCGTCCACCAGGTCGGCTAGTGTGCGGGCGGCGGCCAGGAACATGGGTTCGGTGACCTGGGTCGCTCGAGCGGCGACGACCCCGAGACCGATGCCCGGAAAGACGTAGGCGTTGTTGCCCTGGCCAGGCCTGAATGTCTGAGCGCCCAGGGTGACTGAGCCGAAGGGGCTACCGCTCGCGAAGATGGCGCGGCCTTCGCTCCACTCGTAGGCCTGCTCGGCGGTGCATTCGGCCTTGGAGGTGGGGTTCGAGAGAGCAAAGAGTGTGGGGCGTTCATTGAGCATCGCCATGAGCTCGACGACCTCCTGGGTGAAGGTGCCCGGGTGTCCCGTCGCTCCGATCAGGACGTGCGGCTCGATCGAGCGAATGGCGTCGGCAAAAGAGGCGCCTGGGTGGTCGTGGGCGTACGGAAGATTGTGCTCGAAGAGCTCGTTGCGCTCTTTGACGACCAGACCGTGGATGTCGACGAACCACAGGCGCTCGCGCGCCTCCTGCTCGCTGAGGCCGGTCTCCACGAAGGCGTGGACCATGAGGTCGGCGATACCCGTCGCAGCCGAGCCAGCACCCAGGAACATGATGCGCAGGTCGGCGAAGTCGAGCCCCGAAACACGGGTCGACGCGTAGACGCCGGCAAGCGCAACCGCCGCCGTTCCCTGGATGTCGTCGTTGAAGCAGAGGGCTTGATCACGATAGAGATTGAGGAGTCGGTAGGCGTTGGGGGTCAGGAAATCTTCGAACTGGATGAGTGCGTCCGGATATTTGTCCTGGATCGCCATGACAAACTCGTCTACGAGCTCGAGGTATCCCTTGCCGCCGAGGCGACGGTCGCGTACTCCGAGATACAACGGATCGGAGAGCAGTTCGTCGTTGTTCGTGCCGACGTCGAGGGTGACTGGCAGACAGTGCTCAGGGTGGATGCCGGCGCACGCGGTATACAGCGACAGTTTGCCGACCGGGATCCCCATGCCATTGGCTCCGAGATCGCCTAGACCGAGGATGCGCTCACCATCGGTGACCACCACGACGCGGACATCGTCCTCCGGCCAGTTGTCGAGCATTCGCCTGACGTGCCCACGATCCTGTGGCGTCACGTAGAAGCCACGCGGCTGGCGGAAGATGTGAGCGTACTCCTTGCACGCCTGTCCAACGGTCGGCGTGTAGACCAGGGGCATGAGCTCTTCGATGTGATCGATCAGTGCGCGATAGAAGAGCCTTTCGTTGCGACCGAGTAACGCGAGCAGGAAGATGTAGCGCTCGATGTCGGCGTGTTTGCGTCTGAGGTTCTGGAGCACGCGGTCTATCTGCACGTCCTGGGAGCAGACGGTGGCAGGAAGGAGTCCACGCAAGCCGTAGTGCTCGCGCTCCTCGAGCGTGAAGCCGGTGGATTTGTTGAGACCAGGATCGCTGAGAACATCGAGGCCCTGTGGTGGACTGGGAGTCATGGCGGCTCTCCTGTTTGGAGTGTCAGACGTCGGAGAGCAAGCTCGCTGCGGCCAGCGACAGCAAGTGGAGACACGTTCGCAACGACCTGTGCCCTGGGCTCTCGACCCCTACTCGATGCCCAGCCCAGCCTCCTGGCGCTCGTCCGGGGCACAGTGGGGATGTCGATCGATGTGACGCAGACAGGCGTTCCAGCGCAGGAGCGACTCGTCGTTGCCAGCTGGCCGAATCTCCATGGCTTTGCCGTACTGTTCGAGAGCCACCTGGAACCAGTCGTAGGCGACGGTGCCGGAGTGTGAGCCGCGCTTGCGCAGCATGTTCTTGGCCTGGCGCTCGCACACGAGGCCGTCGTAGTACGCCTGCTCGTAGTCGCTCTCGAGACGTGGCACGAGACGCCTGGCGCGGTCGAGGATGCCGGCGCTGCCGTGGCTTAGCTGGTCGGTCAGAGCCAGCAGCAGCAAGACGACAGCTCGTTGGTTGTGAGCTTCGACATCCAAGACGTCGAGACAGATGCTCTCGGCTTCTTCGGGCTCGTTGAGGAGGCGATACTGCTCGGCTCTGTCGAGAGCGGCTGGAATCGCGTCGGGAGAGAGTCGCTGAAGCTCCATGGATCGGCCTCCGGCTCGGATTGTGGCTGACGGTCTCGTTCTATTCTGCTGTTCGTACTACTGGGGTGTCATGCGTCCGCGTCGCTCGATGGGATCGAGCAGGGTGGCCTTCATGTAGTCACGGTTGAGGCGACCGATGAACTTGATGCTGATCTCCTTGGGGCATTGGGCTTCACATTCGCCGTAGTTACGGCACGAGCCAAAACCCTCCTCCTGCATCTGATCGACCATGCTCGTGACGCGGTCGTAACGCTCGGGTTGTCCCTGCGGCAGGAGTCCCAAGTGGGCGACCTTGGCTGCGGTGAACAACATCGCGGCGCCGTTGGGGCAGGCAGCCACACACGCTCCGCAGCCGATACACGTTGCGGCGTCGAGCGCTTCTTCGGCAACTTCGTTTTCGATGGGGATCGAGTTGGGATCCGGCTTGGGGCCCGAATGGAGGCTGACGTAGCCGCCGGCCTGGAGAATGCGGTCGAAGGCGGTGCGGTTGACCACGAGGTCGCGAATGACCGGGAACGCCTGGGCTCGAAAGGGCTCGACCGTGACGGGATCTTTCGGGTCGAACGACCGCATGTACAGCTGGCAGGTGGTTGCACCGGCGCCAGGTCCGTGCGGCTGGCCATTGATCACCATCGAACACATGCCGCAGACGCCCTCACGACAGTCCGAATCGAAAGCGATCGGCTGCTCGCCTCGAGCCGTGAGCTGCTCATTGAGAACGTCGAACATCTCGAGGAACGACGTATCGGAACTGACGCCTTCGACGTCGTAGTCGACGAAGCGACCGGGATCGTCGGCGTCTTCTTGACGCCACACTTTGAGCTTGTAGTTCATGGGGTTCTCGGAGTGGTCGGAGGATCTAGTTCGAGCATGTGGTCATCTCTAAGTGACCGGAGGTGCGGGGTGATGTAGCTGTCGAGCGTGGTAGTCACCACGCGAAGCCAGCGGTTCGGCAAGTACGACAGTTGGCGTCGAGATCCTTGGGTCATCAGTGATGTTCGTCGTAGTTGTCGAACCCTTGAGCACCGTAGGCCTTTCGGCCGAAGATGCGGGGTGATGTAGCTGTCGAGCGTGGTAGTCACCGCGCGAAGCCAGCGGTTCGGCAAGTACGACAGTTGACGTCGAGATCCTTGGGTCATCAGTGATGTTCGTCGTAGTTGTCGAACCCTTGAGCACCGAAGGCCTTTCGGCCGGAGGTGCGGGGTGATGTAGCTGTCGAGCGTGGTAGTCACCACGCGAAGACAGCTACGTTTTGTAGTTGCGTTGAGTCAAGGGAAGGGTCTCGAAGGTGAGGGGCTCCTGGTGTAGCGCGGGGTCCTGGCCTTCTCGGTGCTCCCACACCGACACGTGTGCGAAATTGGCGTCGTCGCGCAGCGCTTCGCCGGTCTCGGTCTGGTGCTCGTCTCGGAAGTGTCCGCCGCAGGACTCTTCCCGTTGGAGCGCGTCGCGCACCATGAGTTCACCGAACTCGAGGAAGTCGGCGAGTCGTCCGGCATGCTCGAGAGACTGATTCAGCTGCTGGCCGCTGCCGTTGATGCGGAGGTCGGACCAGAATCGATCACGCAGTTCAGGAATCAGCTCGAGCGCCTTCTCGAGCCCCTCGCGGTTGCGCGCGATGCCGCAGTGGTCCCACATCAACCGGCCGAGCTCGCGGTGCAGAGATTCGACGGTGCGCTCGCCACCGATGCTCAGCAGCGTGTCGATGCGCTCGCGGACACCGTTCTCGGCCTCCTTGAACGCGGAGTGGCTGGTGTCGACGTCGCCGTAGGGGTGGCGACTGAGGTAGTCACCGATCGTGATGGGCACGATGAAGTAACCGTCCGCGAGACACTGCATGAGAGCGCTGGCGCCGAGACGGTTGGCCCCGTGATCGGAGAAGTTGGCTTCACCGATGGCATACAGACCTGGGACGGTCGTCATCAGGTTGTAGTCGACCCAGAGACCACCCATCGTGTAGTGCGGCGCGGGGTAGATCCGCATTGGCTGCTTCCACGGGCTTTCGGCGGTGATGCGCTCGTACATCTCGAAGAGATTGCCGTAGCGAGCGTCGATGGTGCTCTCGCCGTGCTCGGCGATGGCGTCGCGGAAGTCGAGAAACACTCCCAAGCCCGTTGCGCCGACTCCGAGCCCGTCGTCACACACCGCTTTGGCGCTGCGCGACGCGAGGTCGCGCGGAACCAGATTGCCGAAACGCGGATAGCGCTCCTCGAGATAGTAGTAGCGCTCGTCTTCCGGGATGTCGTTGGCCGGTCGCGTCTCGTCGGGACTGCGGGGCACCCAGATGCGACCGTCGTTACGTAGCGACTCGCTCATGAGCGTGAGCTTGGACTGGTGTTTGCCCGCAACCGGGATGCACGTGGGATGAATCTGGTTGAAGCACGGATTGGCAAACCCGGCACCACGCTTGTGAGCTCGCCACGTCGCGGTGACGTTGCAGCCTTTGGCGTTGGTCGACAGGTAGTAGACGTTGGAGTAACCGCCGGTTGCCAGAACGACGGCTTCGGCGGCGTGGCTCTCGATCTTGCCGGTAACCAGGTTGCGAACGACGACGCCGCGCGC
>JANQPS010000672.1 GCA_028285365.1 Thermoanaerobaculia bacterium
CTCGTCTCGAGCGCAAAGTCGCACAACCCTCGAGCTGTCGCGAACCTGTGAAACCGAGTCATCAAAGGGTGCCCCAAAGCAGCGCCTGCTCTCGCCAACCCTCCCAGCGCCAGACCTCGAACGCCTTTGAGATCGACTTCGAACAACTCGATGAACCCACCGCTAGCGAAAGAGATGAGGGCGTTGTGAGCCGTCGACGGATCCCCGCCCCAGACCACGCTGAAGCCGGCAGTCTCGAAGTCTTCTACCGCCGTGGCCAGGTCCTCGACTCGAACGAGATAGTGACTTGGCCTGAAAGCCACGGTGCGGTCTCCAGAATCACTCATCGGCCCATCTGCCATCTCATGAAGTGTCGCTCACGACGCCGATCTCTCGGCGCCGGTCTCCAGAAGGTAAGAGGCGCGAGTGCAGGCGTGCAGCTGTCGAATGCGGAACGTGTGCTTCACGCGCTGCCGATCCCAGCCTTTCATGATCGCTCGACCGGATGGCTCGCCAATGTCCTCGGCAGCCTTCTGGAATGCCGCGCGAAAGTACGGAATGCACTTGATCGTCTGCCAGAGAGTGAATCCCGAAAGATGGATGACGTCGAGCTCGAGCATCCGCTCATGCTGATAGAGACGACGGACGATCTCGAAACCGATGAACCGTCCGTTGCGATCTCGAGAGTGCAGGCGGCGCATCGCCGGACCCGAGAACGTGGTCTGGGTCTCGTAGTACTCCGCTTTGGTCTCCGGGAAGGACCGCACGTACTCGATCGCCTGGATGAGCTTGGACTCCTCGCCGAGGCCTCCGTGTAGCGGGTAGAACATGTCGAGACCCTCCTGCAGCTCCAGGTGGTCGACACAGCGAACCCTCTCCGGACTCGCCGCACACACTTTCTCCGTCAGCCGTTCCAGCTGCTCCTCGAGTCGCTCGACCGATTCACCGAGCATGACGACCACATAGCTGGACCACAGCTCATCGATGCGTCGATGCACAAACGGCAGCACCGCCTCGGCAATCGAGGTCGGGAGCTCGATCAGTTCCTTGCGAACGAACTCTTCGATCTCGGCGTGGCTGCCGTCAAGCGCAAGTCCCATCGCGGCACGTCGTGTCTTGTTCATTTCGGTCTCCTCATCTCGCCATCAGGTGCTCACTGCCGCGATCGTGATTCCGAATGGGACTCGGCCAGCTCAGACGAGGAGGGAGGGCGGCTCGCGCAGCCCCGCCCCGCTATTCTCCAGGCAAGAGACACAAGAGCTCCCGAACGCCTACACTCGTCGGATAACGCCGAGACATGAGTTGCCGTGATGTTTGGCGGCGCGCCGACGCCCAGTGTGCGACGCCCGGGCGCTAGCCCCCGGACCCACCGGCCTGCTGGGTTTCCGATCGAAGGTCCCCCTCCCACGGCCACGACGTGACGCGCCTCCGGAACTCTCCAACAAACCGTGAGCGACGGCCTTGACTCTCGTCAACTCACCTCAGGCCCGGGACCAAAAAGGGCCTCTCCGATCAATGGTCGGAGGTGAGCCGGGAGTCGGTCGATCAGCTCACCGGGTCGCCGGATCCCTGCGGGCGCTGGGGCCTCGACGAAAGGGCGTGCTACCAGGACACGAACGACCAACGCGGCGCATCAGCTACCAGCTGCTGCCCTACCACTCCCGCTCGGGCGCCGGGAAGCGCCTGTTCCCCCACCACAAGCCGGCCACAAACCCCACCATCGGCGTCACGATCAGGAACTCGGCTGCGGTGACGAGTGGTTGATCGTCGGAAGGTGATTCCGGCTCCGTCTGCCCCCCTGCGTCCAAGCTGGTCTGCGCCTGCGGCTCGATCAGGTCGGGAGGCGCGTCGAGCTTGAACTGGTAGGCGAGGAATCCGCCGAACGCCAGTGCCGCCACCAGAAACGTCGTGCCAGCGACCTTGACCTCTTGATTGGCGTTGCTGTGCGCCAGCTGACGCTCACCGTCCGTCAGGTCATCGTCGGTCGCGAGTCGCCAGCGCTCGTCGTCGATCTGGCGGACCCGCAGGATGGTCGCGACTCCACATCCGAGCCCGACGACGAGCACCAACGGATGGAGGAAAAGAGACCATGCGTTGTTGCCTTTGGGTATCGGCGTCAGGCCCGTCGACGCTCCGAGGGCCAGCACGCCGAAGACGAGCATGACGATTCCGGCCACTCGCTGCAGTCGCTCCGGTTGCATGCCGGCCAGTCTACCCGGCCAAGGCAGTCCGAACGCTCGATGGCCAGCTCGTTCAGGCCGTCAGCGCGTTGGCCATCGAATGCTCGTAGACCGAGCGATAGGCCGCCAGCACCGCACCAGGATGGAACCGACCTCGGGCTCGCCGCACGCCGGCCTCTCCGAGCTCGAGGTAACGCTCAGCATCCTCCAACAGCTCGAGCGCTCCGAGCGCCATGCCGTCGGTGTCGCCCATCTCGAAGAGCAGCCCCGCGTCCCCGACGACTTCAGGCAGGCCACCGACGCGACTCCCGATCACGGGCACTCCGCAGGACATCGCCTCCAGAGCGGCCAAACCGAACGACTCGCGCTCAGATGGCAGCAGCAGGAGATCGGCTCGTGCGAGCACAGCCGGAATGTCGCTGTTGTAGCCGAGAAAGCTCACATGCTCGTCGAGTTCGAGCTGGCGAACCAGGGCCTGTGCAGCGGGAAGGTCCGGACCATCACCCACGAGCAACAGGCGGCACTCGGGCCGCGTGTCGACGATTCTGCGAAACGTCCTGACGACGTCTTCGACCCGCTTGACCGGTCGAAAATTCGAAACGTGGACGATGGTCGGAGCGTCGCCAGGAGGCTGAGGAGTCGCACTCGGCTTGAAACGCTCGACATCGACGAAGTTCGACACCACCCGTGCCTCGATCCCAAAACGCTCGAGCACGTCTTCAGCCAGCGACCTCGACACCGCGGTCACCGCATTGCAGCGTCCGAGAGCCCAACGCGTAGGCTCTCGGTAGGCGTCATGAGAGCCGATCAGATTGACGTCCGTGCCGTGAACCGTGGTGACGACGGGCAGGCGCCGCTGCAACTCCGACATGGAAGCCGCAATGACTGCCGCTGCCGCGTGCGGAACGGCGTAGTGGGCGTGCACGAGATCCAGGTCGAAGCGGTCCGCTACGTCGGCGATCTTCCCCGCCAGTGCCAACGTGTACGGCGGCACCTCGAACACTGGATAGGTTGGGCTCGCCACCTCGTGGAACTGGACCGAACCACCTCCTGGCCGATGCCCCAGTGGTTCCTGTCCCAGTCGTCTCGGCAATCGAGACGACAAGACGTGCACCTCGTCCCCTTGATCGGCGAGCCGGAGGATCAACTCCGAAGCCAAGATCCCAGAGCCACCGAGGCCAGGGTAGCAACAGACTCCGATCTTCATGGACGATTGAGCTTCATGGGCACAGGCGGGAGTGGCAACGATTCCGAACCGACCAAGCAGAGACGCTAGACACCGGGACGGCGCCAGCTAGATCACCATCCGTCGAGATCTCTTCGACCGTTGTCGATCGAACGCTAGAGACGCTAGAGAGATGACTGGCTCTTGGTGACTGGCTTTGTCGCGGTACCGTTTTTACGGTTGGTGCGGCTCAGAGGTTCTGTCGCCCTCGCCAGTGCGGTGCGTAACGCCAGCACCGGTCCTCGTACAACACCGATCCAGCCGCGATCGTTCCCTTCGTACAGGAGCGGGTCGCTAGTGCCCAACCGGAGATGCACGTGGCGTCATCGGGACTGGCGAACCAGTCCCGATCCCCGTCCCCTGAGGACCGCTCGAGACTACTTCCCGTGGAAGAGAGCGGTACCGATCAGCGTGCCGATGGTCGCGAAGATGCTGTAAATGATCAGATTGATGAACAGGCTGAACACGAGTCCCACAAACCCCACGCCGCCGCTGACCATGGCCGACTCGAGGAACGGTGGGATGTCCACGTCACTCGGCATGCTGGCCATCGCCTGCTCCATGGCAGCCGCAAATCCGCCACCGATAAAGGCAAATGGAATCGAGACGATCGTCCCCACGACCGCGCCGATGGCACCAGTCAACAGACCGAGGATCGTGGCGTCGCCGTACGGTGGATCACCAGCCGAGCCTGCTTCTCGATAGTAGAGGAACGACGAAAGCAGCCCGCCGCCGATGACGAGCGCGCAGCACGCGCAGTTGAGCAGATTGATGAGGGGGATCTGCGAGAGGACGCCAAGGAAGACGCCGCCGATCGCAGCCGGTTTGATCTTGGAATTCATGTGGTCTCTTCAGGCTCCATAAGAGGTGTGGCCGGACCTCGTTTCTGCAGAACTTGCCGAACGGCAGCAACCACCAACGTGGACAACGTCAGCGTTGCGATCAGGCCGGTGGCAAACCGTGTCTGCCACGTGTTGAAGGGAAAAAGGGCAACGTCGACGAGCATAGGTACGAGGAACCAGGTGATGCGAATGGGGCGCTCTCGGATCCACTGGTCGAGGGTCGGGACCACGTACGTGACGACCAGCCCCACGAGGAATCCCAAGTAGAGCCCCGTACACCGATGACAGACCGCCAACTGGTGGCCGTCGAGCGCGAAGCTCCGCCCCGCCTGCTGGTGACAGATCTGGTGGAAGAAGAGGTAGATGGGGGCGGCGAGCGAGGACCCTCGTGCTGCAGCCAGGGGCGCGGCAACGATGGCGCCCAGCCACAGGAGCGCGCCAGCGCCCAGGATCAGGCGCGGTCTCGAGCTCAACCAGACCAAGCGTTCACTCCCCTCGAACTCCGTTTCTCACGCTACACAGGCAAGCCGGCTCTCGAGAACGCGCCGGTTCTCGCTCGTTCCCGGTGCCTGTCGAGCGCCTCTGATCCGACTATCGATCCAAACATGCTAGCAGTCAGGCACATGACCGAACCGACCGATCTCATCGAGATCATGGGCTAGGTACGGCCCAACCACTCGAGGATTCCCAGGGTCAACCACGGCAGGTAGGTGATCAGCAGAACGCCGATCGCCAGGATGACCAGCATGGGTACCGCCGCGCGGTAGACCTGCAACAGAGGCCGTTCGAAACGGTAGGAGGCCAGGAACAGATTCAGACCCACCGGGGGGGTGAGGTACCCGAGTTCGAGGTTGGCGATGAAGATGATGCCGAGATGGACGGGATGGATGTCGAACGCCATGCCGAGAGGCACGATCAGCGGCACGACGACGACCGTTGCCGAGAAGATGTCCATCAAGCAGCCGACCAGCAGCAGAAAGAGATTGAGGCACAGCAGGAAGAGCAGCTTGGACTCGATGTTCTCCTGGACCAAATCCAACAAGGCTTGAGCTATCTGGGCGTCGACCATCCAGCTCGTGAGCCCCATCGCCACTCCGAGGATGATCAGCACACCACCAACCAGAACCACGCACTGACGGATGACTCGCAGCAGGTCCTTGGTGATCGAAACGTCCTTGTGGATCGCCACCTGGACGACGAAGGCGTAGAGCGCCGCGACCGCGGAAGACTCCACCACCGTCGCCAGACCGCTGAAGATCGCATACAGCACGATCACCGGAAGCAAGAGCTCCCACTTGGCTTTCCAGAGTGACGTCCAGACCGCAGACGTCACGAAAGGTCGACGCTCGGCCTTGGCAACGATGCCCTCGCGCAGCCCCCATGCCGCAATGAGCCCAACCAGCAGTAGCCCTGGAAGGATGCCGCCGACGAACAGATCTTCGATCGGAATCTCTGCGACGACCCCGTAGAGGATGAGCGGCAACGCTGGTGGCAAGAGGAGGCCCAACGAGCCCGACGCGGTCAAGAGACCCAGCGAAAACTCCTCGCGATAGCGATCCGCCAGGAGCGCCTGAAAGAGGAGGCCGCCAAGCGCAAGGATGGTGACGCCCGAGCCACCCGTGAAGACGGTGAAGAACGCGCACACGAGCGCACACACGACCGCCGTGCCACCAGGAATCCAGCCGAACAGGGCCCTGAAGAGATCCAGGAGTCGCTTCGACGAGTCACCCTCGGCGAGCAGGAAACCCGTGAACGTAAAGAGCGGAATCGCGGCGAGGGTCGGCGACACGGACAGGCGATAGGTCTCCACCGGAATGGCCGCCGCCGGCACTGCATCGACGAGGAACAGGATCAGCGCCGCTCCGCCGATGATGACGAAGATGGGACCGCCGAGGACCGTAGCCAGCAAGAGAACGAGCAGACCCGGCCAGGCGCTCCTGCCCTCGAACCACTCGGGCCAGTAGGAGATCGCAATACCGACGAGCAGCCCGATCGCTCCGACGGCACGAGGACCCCACCTGGGCGAGCAGCGCCACACGAGACGAATCGCCAACAGTGCAAACCCGATGGGAAGTACCAGCTGGCCGACCCACGTCTTGATGCCCAACGCGAGCTCAGCACCACCCTCTCGCTCGATGTCGACGAGCACCCAGCTGGCCCAGGCCAGCGCCAGGCAAATAGCCGCGCCGACTCCGCCCGTGAAGACCTTGATGGGACCGCGATACTGCTCGGGAACGAAGTTTCCGGTCGCCAGCGACAGGAGTCGGTCTTCCCGAGCCGCCATCGCGGCGCCGAGAAATCCCACCCAGAGCGTCAGATGCTGAACGATGGGAATCGCGCCGTGGATGCCGACGAACAGCCCTGTCCGTGCGATGACCTCGACGAGCGGCAGCACCACCATGAAGGCGAGCGCCGAACCCGCGATGGCGTCTTCAACGAGATGCAGCCGCTTCCAGAAGCCCGTTTTCGGCGCTTCCTGGTCAGACTCGGCGGGGATCGCTTCGCTCAATGGGGCGGAAAGAGAGACTACTGCGAGGAGCCTGACGCCTGATTCTGGGCGCGAAACTGGTCTCGAAGCCGGAGTGCCTCGTCGAAGATGTCGGCTGGCACGATGTCACCGCGCATGTTGGCCGCGAAGTCTTCTGCCTTCGTCTGCCAGTCCTTGGCATGCTCGGTGTTCTCGATCTCGGTGACCGTGAGACCATTGGCCGACATCATCTTGATGGCGGTCTCGTCGAGCGGCGGAATCTGCTCCATCACTCGCTTCTCCGCCTCACGACCGGCCTCCAGCACGACCTTGCGATCCGCCTCGCTCATACGGTTGAACGCACGCTTGCTCAGGATCACCGCGCCCATCATCGGTGCCAGGCCCATGTCGGCCATGTACGGGGCGCGCTTGAAGTACTGGGTCTGCATGGCGTAGAGCGGCGGTACCGAAATCGCATCGACCATGCCGGTCTGGAGTCCCGTGAGAATGTCCGTCGAAGCCAGTGACACCGGCTGGAAGCCGTTGCGACGCCACCACTCCCACAGTGCCTCGTCGCCGGCGAGACTGAAGATCTTGAGCTCCTGCATGTCGGCTACGGTGTGCACCGGCGACGTCGTGAAGAAGTAGACCCAGCCCACGTACCCCCAGGCGAGGCGCACGAAGCCACCTTCGTCGAGCTTCTTGTCGAGCGTGGGAGCCATACCGTTGAGCACGTGCATCATCTCTTCGAAGCTGGCGAAGAAGAGCGGTACCTCGAAGACCGTAAACGCCTTGTCGATGTCGACCAGACCAGCGACGCTGAGCGCGCCCGCGTGGTACTGCCCGATCTTCATCTTGCGCAGGATGTCGGCTTCGTCTCCGGCGACACTGCCTGCATAGATGTCGAGAGTGACCCGCTCATCGGTGCCCTGCTCCCAGGAGGTCCCCATCTTCTTGAGGATGGTGTCCCAGGGAGAGCCGGTAGGTGAGAGCGTCGCCATCTTGACGCGCTGAGCCGCACTCGGCGCAGCGACTGCCGCGATCAGTGCAACCCCCGCCAAGAAAGTGACGAGTCGTCGCCGATTCGATGATGCCAAACGAGGAGTCTGAGTCATGCTCTGCCTCCGCAAGATGCTTGTCGATCCTTGTACCTGTCGCTCTAGCTGATGCCCGCCCGGACTTGCTGCGGCCTGCCCGACACTCGAACTACGTTTCGTGAGTCCGGAGAGATCTTCGATTGTAGTGGACGACCTCGATTCAGCGATGAAGTCTCGAAGAGGCGTCAGTGATCACTGCAGAGACACCTCGGATTTCGGGGCTCGATCTTCCACGGCGCCCCCTACTGTGGGGAGTGGGCTGCTCTGCTGTCCGGGCTCGACGTCATGCACCCAAATCTACGATCGCGACCTCGACCGGTTTCAGAGCGCCCTCGAGACGCTCGAGGCGATCTCCAGAATCCGAGTCGCAGGAGATCACGGCACGAAGGCGATCCAGACTCCGACGCTTGATGCTCGCCCCGTCGCTACCCTCGAGTTGAGCGATCAGAACAGCGATCTGCTCAGTCTCGGCGACCAGCACGGTGGGACGCCCCCAACGCCAGGCCGGAACCCAGTCGGCTGCTCCCGACGCCATCTGAAGAGCGGCTCCGCTCCGCAGTGACAGGGCGATCGCGAGCCTCTCGGCACGAGTGCCTGGCCGGCCAACGGTCACCAGGACGTCGCGAGCGGATCGCGCTCGAGTGCCGGAGAGCCGTTCGAGCGCGGCGCACGCCTCTCCCACCTCCTCCGGCAAGTCGGCAGAGCCACTCTGGGCACGCTCGCCAGAGTCCGACGAAGCCGCGAGCCAGCAACGCCGGACATCGGAGCCCAGAGCGCCCGGAGACTGACGCACGAGTCGGACCTCCGGGTCGATCTGCTCCAGAACCACGATCTCGCCGATCTCGCCGATCTCGTCCATCTCGCTCGTCTCGCTGGTCTCGCTGGTCTCGCCCACCTCCTCACCTTCGTTGCATTCACCATCGGGGGGCTCGGCACCAAAAGTACCCGGATCGGCAACGACCGGCCGACGGTCGCAGGCACGAGCGACCCAGTCGACCATCGCCACCGCCGGCTCGCAGAGCCTCGGAAGGACGATCACGTCACCAGGCTCGGTCAGGCGCTCGATCTGCTGTTCTACGACGCTGCTCAAGTCGCGCAGATCGCCGTGAGACAGCCAACGCCAGTCCCAGCCTGCACGGAAGAACCACTGAGGTGCCGCGAGCGAGAGCTCAGCAAACTCATCACCGACCGTCACGGATCACGCCACTCGAGGCACCCGGCAACCTGCGTTCCCAACGCACGACCCTCGCGTCTGGAACTAGCGGTTGAGGCGGGTCAGGTCGTAGAGGTACAGGATGGGATTGGGAGATCCCCCTCCCAGCGGCGAGCGATACGGCAGCTTCAGACCAACCTCTCGAAACACCTTGTCGAGGACGTTCTCGCAGTGACGCATGCCGTCGACGTTCTCGCCCGCCTGCGTCGCACCTTCATGAATCATGTGGCGAACGACGTCGAAGGCACGAAAGTGCACCTCGATCTCCAAGCCGCTCTGGTCGTCGCTCTTCAGGTCGCTGGCGAGCGTCTCTTCGGTCGCTCCGGTCTGCCAGGTACCGTCACTCATGACGCACTCCATGGCTTGCGAGAGCGGGCTCTCGAGCAACCGCGTCACCCCGAGAGCGATTCGTGCCTCTCCTTCGACAGGCGGAGGGGTGAAGTAGACGAAAAGGACCCCGGAATAGCTGCCTTCGCTGAAATCCAGGGTCTTGACCTCGGCAGCGCTCGAGGCCCCTGCGGTCGAGAGAGCACCTACCAAGACAAGCGCCACCACTAGCCCATCGAGACGGGCCCCGCGCCCCGCGCTCATCCGGCTGTGCGTCGATCTGCTGATCGCCAACCGTCCCAGTGTTCGCATACATCTACTCCCAGACGAACCCTGACGTAGGAGGCCATCCTGCACGGCCGCCGTGTCGCTCGTGTGTGTTCGGTGAACGCCCTCGATCGTACCAGCAGGGCGCCCGTGGCGCGGGCGCCGCTCGCAGTCCCTCGACGGACTCGCCAGGACGCGGAATAGCCAGCTCCAGTCGGTAGTTCTCGGCCTGTGAGGACCACGTAACGGTCACCGGACCCACCGTCACCAGGTGCCACTCATGTGACGTGACTCGAGACGATAGACTGGTCGTCTGCCCTGGTCGCGTTCCACGAGACTCACCGACTTCGGGAGTTGGTCAGTGATTCTGCCCTGTGGCGAACCTCTCCTGACCCGACGGCACGAACGGCCAGAGCTCCTCGAGACGATTCAGCATGAGCCATTCGACACGACAGCGCAGCTCCTCTGAACGGACCCTGGACACCCGCAGTGCATACCGTGCCGGGTGGACCTGGATCCTCGGCCTGGTGTTTGCGCTGGCCCTCGTCCCGACAGGCCCGCTGAGCGCCGGTCAAACTGGCTCTGGCGAGGAGCCCAAGGTGCGCGCGACGAGCCAGGACGACGAGAGCCAATCCGACGACGAGAGAGTGGCTGTCCCTCGAATCATCAATCCGGATCTCTACTCGAAGTCGCTCAAGGCAGCCACGAGAGCCATCGAACACTACGGGCTCGTGGCGGACAACGAAGTACTCGAGCGCGTCAACCGAATTGGCTACCGCATCGCGGCCGAGACCGGATACGACAAGTACCCGTTCACCTTCGGCGTCGTGGACATGCCTATCCCCAACGCCTTCGCACTGCCCGCAGGTCAGATCTTCGTGACCCAGGGCATGCTCGACCTGGGCTTGACCGACGACATGCTGGCAGCGCTGCTCGGACACGAGATCGCTCACGTGACCCAGGAGCACTTCCTGCGCATGCGCCGTCGAGCTACCCTGCTCAACGTCTTGGCCCAGGTGGCTACCATCGGCGCCATCGCCGCTCACCAGAGCTCACGAGACGACTACTACCAGGGCCCCGGCGGGCTCTGGCAGCGAGACAACTCGGGCGCCGATCTGCTGGCCGCGACCCAGACGACGGGAGTCGTCCTGAGTGAGCTCCTGCTGCGCAGCTACTCCCGCGAGAACGAAGACGAAAGCGACGAAGTCGGTCAGAGACTCGCCGTCGCAGCTGGCTACGATCCAGACGGGGCCCGCCAGCTGATGGCCAAGATGCGCACGCGCATTCCGCAAGAAAAGAGCTTCGGCTACTGGCAGACGCATCCCTTCTTCGACGAGCGCGTGCAGGCAGCCGAGGCTCGTGCCGGAGGCCTCGAACCACAAGAGCTCAGACCAGAAGAGCGCCTGGACTCCTACCGCCTCGCAACCCAGGAGACGCTGCTGGGCGCCAGCTCGATCGGAAAGATCGGCGATCCCGAGCGCGAGCTCATCAAGACGTCCGCGCTCCTCGCCTGGCCCAAAGGCAACGCGAGCAGCGAGATCCGCCTCGACCGTCTTCATCGACGCCGCGATCTCGAGC
This sequence comes from Thermoanaerobaculia bacterium, assembly GCA_028285365.1. GTDB lineage: Bacteria > Acidobacteriota > Thermoanaerobaculia > Multivoradales > Multivoraceae > JANQPS01. The sequence goes on from JANQPS010000672.1 coordinate 11,176, forward strand.
TCGACAAGCTCACCCTCTCGCGCGACTACGGCGCGCTCCTGGACCGCTACTTGCAGGAAGTCGAGCTCATGGAGAGCCTCGACCCGACGAGTCCACTTCTCGACACTTTGAGACTCGAGATGGGACAGTTGCGCGCCGACAAGGAAGCCGCTTACCCCAAAGCCGCAGGGGTTCTCGAAGGAGGCGTCTACGAGATTCCGTTTCTCGAGAGCTTCCTGTCCAACTACCCCGAGTCGCAACAGAGTGACGAAGTGGCCCTCGAACTAGGACTGGCCTACACCCGTCTCGGTCGCGAGCGCGAAGCAGTCGAGCACCTCCTTCGGGTCTGGCAACACGACGAGGAGGGCGAGCTCGCGTCACAAGCGCAGACGGGACTCCGCAACCTGGCCCCACAACTCGGACGGCTGGCCGCGCTCGAGCAGCTCGCCATCCAGGAGCGCGACGCAGAGTTGGCCGATCTCGCTCTAGCCAGGCTCGAATCACTCGTCGCCAGCTACGAAGGCCTCGAGAATGGCGCCGAGTACCTCGAGCACTACCCCCAGGGCCTCTACGCCGAGACCGTTTCGTTCAGGTTGGACACCAATGCGGACACCATGTATCGCGAGATGGTGCTCTACCAACAGTTGGGCGACTCCGCCAAAGCGATCGCAAGAGCCAATATGATTCTCGAGTACGCCCCCCTCTCGTCGGCGGCGCGCCGCCTCGGTCAAGAGCTCGAGTCGCAAGGAATCAGCGCCGAGTGACGGCGTGATGCGTTTCCCTGCGGGCGCGCGCAGCGGTCGGGGGATTCGGGGAATCTGGAGCGAGACATGAGCGAGGAGAAGAGCGCCAACGATCCAGACCAGGGTCTGGAGTTCGGGCGCTTCAAGGTCGACGAGACAGTCGGCAAAGGCGGCATGGGGGTCGTCTACCGGGCCCACGATCCGGTCATCGGTCGCACCGTCGCAATCAAGGCGTTGCGCACCGACCTCGGCATGGGTGGTCGCAACCACGACGAGCTGACCTCACGATTCGAGCAGGAGTTCCGCTCCGCCGGGACTCTCTCGCACCCCAACATCGTCACCATCTACGACGTCGGTCACGAGCACGACACCGCCTACATCGCGATGGAGTTCGTCGAGGGCGAGAGCCTCGACACCTTCCTCAAGGCGGGCAAGGTCATGACCTTTGCCCAGCTCTCGGATCTCGCGCACGGACTTTGTGCCGGTCTCGACTTCGCTCACAAGTCGGACATCGTTCACCGCGACGTCAAGCCGGCCAACATCATGCTGACCACCGACGGCGTGGTGAAGATTGCCGACTTCGGCGTCG
>JANQPS010000692.1 GCA_028285365.1 Thermoanaerobaculia bacterium
ATGAGGCGGGGGTCGTTGCCCTCGATGAGCACTTCGAACGGATACCGCCCACCGAGCAGGTCCCGGTTGAACCGACGCAGCGCCGGGTGATCCTTCGCCGGCCTTGGTGGCTGCTCCGGCGGCGGCGCCGGTGGTGCGGTTCCAGAAGGACTCGTTTGGGCGACTGGTGCGGCCCAAGGACCCGGCAGCCCAGCAGGCGTTGGCTGATCGGATCGCGGCGATCAACGTGGACGTGCTGGCGATCCAGGAGGTCGAGAACATCGATGCGCTGCGTCGGTTCAACCGGGACCTGCTCGGTGGGCGGTATCCGTTCGAAGTGCTCATCGAGGGCAACGACCCCCGCCTCATCGACGTCGCCGTCCTGTCTCGGCTCCCAGTCGCGAACGTGACCAGTCATCGCTTCGAGGTCCACCCCGACGCCGCTGAGTTGGTGTTCGGACGTGACTTGGTCGAGCTCGACGTCATGACGAACAGCGGTGCCGGGCGCCGTCGCCTGGTGAAGCTGTTCGTGACCCATCTCAAGTCCAAGTTCGTACCCCACGATGCAGAGGACCCCGACGCCGTGCAGGTGGCCAACACCGAGCGACGCACCCGGCAGGCCGAAACCATCGCCAGGGTCGTCGACCACCGCACCCGGTCCAACGAGCGATTCGTCGTGCTCGGTGACATGAACGACGCACCAGACTCGGCGGCGCTCGCCCCGATGATCGCTGACCTCGACCTGGTCGACGCGCTCGCAGATGTCGTCGAGAGCCGCCCACCGCCAACCGCGAGCGAGGACAACTCCCCGCCACTGAGCGTCGGGCCCCGCTGGACCTACCGCCTGTCGGTCCCCAACGGTCCCGACCAGTTCGACCTGATCGACCAGATCTGGGTCAGCCAGGCCCTCGCTGACAGAGTCGAGCATGCTGAGATCGATCGCCGGTTGGCCTGGACGGCTGCTGCTCGAAGTGTTGGCAGCGACCACGACCCGGTTTGGATCCGCCTCGACGTCTGACGAGGCAAGCAAGAGGTTCGAACAAGCTCCTCAAGGTGTTCGGAATTTGGGACCTTCTGACCTCCTATTCGAACCCAACACACGTTCGAGACGACCTCAAGAAGCTGGCCAGCCTGGGCGCCAGTCAGGCCCCTGACCAGCCCAAACGCCCACCGCACCGTCATCGCCACCTGAAGGCGGACCAGATCGAGGAGCTGATCGCCGCTTACCAGTTCGGGCAGACCATCTTCCAGCTGGCCGATACGTACCAGATCGATCGCCGTACGGTCTCGGCCATCCTGAAGCGGGAGGGCGTCAGGACTCGCTGGCAGGTCATGGACGAAGCCACCACCGACCGAGCCGTCCAGCTCCATGCCCAAGGCCTCACCCCACCCAAGATCGCCGAGGAGCTCGACACCACGGCCGGTACCGTTCGCCGAGCTCTCAAGCGGCGTGGCGTTCCTCCCCGTCCGGTGGGGACGAATCAGTGGGGGTGACCTCGCCGGCCTCCTCGGCCAACTTCCCCCTGGCCAGCTCAATCAACGGCCGAGCGACGTCAGGCTTCTCGCTCCTGAGTGGCCGCACGGTGAGACGGCGCACGCTCTTGTCGTGCGCAAACTGGTGCAAGACCGACCGAAACCTGACTCGAGGCCGTGGCTCCCGGCAGAACTTGCGACAGACCTCGGCTTATAACGGCTTGAGGGTACGTCGGGTGTTGCACCGGGGTGATCCTGAGGTCACCGTTCTGTTCGCCTCGAGATCTAGCGGCCGCGCGACCCGAAGCGCTTGATGACCTGCTGTGCAGCGTCGAATAGGTGGGAAAGCGCGTCGGCCCACATCTCGGCTGCGCCGGCTTCAGAGGCCTTCTTCCCCGTGCGTTGTTCGAAGCGCGCCTTGCCGTACTGCGCCCTGAAGTCGTTGTCGCCATGTCCGTTCGTGCCCACGCGTGACTCCCGGAGTCGAGATGTGCCGAGGCTACCACACGTCGCCCACGAAAGATCCGATTCATACATGAAGGATCGCACCGTAGGGTCTCGCTCCAGGGCTCCTGAGGCTGCGATCGCCCGCCACATTGTAGTCGCCGGTGTGGCGGGGCTCGTCGCTTCAGGCCGCACTAGTCCTGAGGCGTGTCTGGGAGTGTCTGCCGTGAAGACCTCGTTCTACGCGATACTCAACAGATGAGCAGAAGAAAGAACAGCCTGGAACGATGGTTCGGCTGGATAGCCGGGGCAGCCAGTATCGGAGGGTGCTGTTTGGCCAGCGACGAGAGCTGCACTACGCAGGTGCTGCTCCTTCGACGTGTACTAATCATTGTGGCCCGCACCTCCTACTTCGCGGGACGCCTTCGGGTAGGATGCCCCCCACGAGACGGCATCGCAGTCGAAACCGGAGTCCGGCTGATTCGCTGGTACCAGTCGAGGGTGTCCGCTCGTAGGCCGGCTGTCTGTCGTATGACACCAACCTGTAGCGAGTACGGCGCGCGCTCGCTAGAAGAGCACGGCTTCTGGCTGGGAGTCTCTGCAATCGCAACTCGCTTGCTAGATTGCTCTGGCGCCAACGCGATCCGAGTCCATCCGGCAAGATAGGCATGCGGGCACAGATTACTGGGGCTAGTCTTTCGGACGTGCAGCCCACCAAGCGCCTCGGCCCTATCGCAGCAGGAACGCTCATCAAGCGAGGGATGTCGCCGCCAAGACCAAGCAGCCGAATTCGTCCCGTCGACGCCGTTCAAGCGCAGATTGATGAGTTGATTGATCAGCGCGAGACGCAACTAGAGCTCGAACGGAACCGAAGGGTTCAAGAGTCGACCAATCAGCCGGCCCCGAGAGCGATGTCGGACGTAGCTAAAGATGCGATCGATACCTGGTCGAAGCACTCGGCCTATGAGACTCAACTGAAACACCTGCGGAAGCAACAGGCTACGACCCCTCGGCGCTGGTCGGTATCAGACGCGTCGTCCGCAGCCGAGACGTACATGGCGGACTTGTACTCTTTCTTGATGGGTGACGAGCGAAGCGGCCGTAACGAACTCTCGCGGTTGTATCCAAGTGATCGGAGCTTGGAGCATCTCGTGCGTCGAGCGCAAACAGTCGTAGCAAGTCTGTCTCAATCACCATTGGAGGGGCTCGCAGCAGAGGAAGCGACCCAGAGGTGCAGCAGCACGGAGGAGGCTATGTCTGAGCTCTCGGCGTATCTCTCGGACAACTTCAGAGTCTGCCCGAAGGTCGAGTCTCGGCCGGCTCTCGTGTTGGCTATCCGTTCTTCAGGCTTGTCAAAGTACCGCGCCAAAGCAGTGGAACGTATTGGGACCAATCTGAGACTGTGGGCTCTGTTCTGCTACGAGGAAGGGGACTTGGAGCCGGAAACAGACTGGCTCGATGCTCTGTCTTCCTATAGCTCGGAGCTACGAAGGGCAGGAGCTCCATTGGCCGAGCATCTGAGAGCTGTTGGAGTCACTCCGACGCACACAGATAGTATCAACGTACGGTCTCTGCGGGATCGGCGAAGCGGGACAAAGCGCGACGTCAGTGAACTCTTCGATGAGTTCGCCGTCTTCGAGGAGCGGGTGTTCCTGGAAGCCGGCGGGGTGCTGCCCGCTGGGTACAAGTCGATAGGCGAGGGCGGTCGTTAGCGGTACCAACCATTCAGTTGGACCCGACGTGCGCGCTCAGATCAGGTTCGGTCTGCCTAGTCTGTTCTCGACTGGTTTGTCGCGGCGGTCAGTCCCGGCGATCGCAGCGGGTCTAAGGTGCCCGTTCCATAGGGTAGCCCTATGAGGGATCGGGCCGAGACCACTCCCGGGGTCGTCCATCGAACCCGATCCAACGAGCGCTTGGC
>JANQPS010000704.1 GCA_028285365.1 Thermoanaerobaculia bacterium
CCACGGACCTGGATCGCCGACGTCGCTTCATTGTTCCTCGTCTACGTTGCCGTAGCAGCCAGCGAAAACCCCAATGCCCTCGGCCGGGCCCACGATCACCTGAGTCCACTCTTCGATCTCTTCATTCTCATCGCCAACCTCCTGGTTGGCTCTCTGTTCCTTCAGTTCCCGACCGGCAGGTTCTCGCCGCCGTGGACCGGTCGGTTCTACGCAGCATGGGCCGTGGCCATGCTCCTGGCCACTTTCGGGCGCGATGCACTGCCGGGACTCGAAACGATCCTGGTGCTGGTAGTGATCGTCGTCGGGCTCGGTGTCCAGAGGTACCGCTACCACAACGAATTCAGCCAGACGGCTCGACAACAGTTCAAGTGGATCGCGTATGCCCTTTGCGTTCAGGCCGTCGTCTTCATCATCACGGTGGTCTCAGAACCTTTCGTCGATACCTACTATCGCGACAGCGTCTTCAGGGTGGCGTTGGATCTCGTCCTCTTCCACGTCTACTCGTTGAGCGTCCTCCTGGTCCCGGTGGCTCTCCTGTTCTCGACTCTGCGCTACCGGCTCTGGGATGTCGATCTGCTCATCCACCGCTCCCTGACCTACGGGATGCTCACGGCGCTGCTCGCCGTGCTCTTCGCGGTCGCGATCTTCGCCGCACAGGGACTCTCCAGAGCCGTCCTCGGCGACGCACACACCATGTGGGGAGTTGCCCTGTCCACCCTGGTGGCCGGCTTCGCCTTCCAGCCGTCACGACGCAGCCTTCATCGCTTTGTCGATCGCACGTGGTTCGGCATCGGCATCGACGTGCGACGCGCCGACACCGTTCTCGAGCTCGAGCGCCCCGATGACGAGGAGGCCCTGGCGCGAACCCAATCGCTCAGTCGATACGTTGATTGGCAACTCGTCGGAACCGGCGGCATGGCCAAGGTCTACCAGGCCAGGGAGCTGATGAGCTCCCGCTACGTTGCCATCAAGATCATGAGGCTGTCCGGACAGGATGCTGAGCGAATCGAGCGCTTCGACCGAGAAGCCGCCATCGTGGCCGAGCTCGACCATCCGAACATCGTCAAGATCCTCACGACCAGCACAACCAGCCAGTTCAAGGTCATCGTGATGGAGTTCATCTCGCGACGGACCCTCTCAGACCTCATCCTCGGAGGTGGCCAACTCCCCCTGGACCTGGCAGTCGATTGCCTCGAGGACATCAGTAGCGCACTCGACCACGCCCACGAGCGCGGCATCATTCATCGCGACCTCAAACCGTCGAACATCCTGTTGGATCCAAAAGGTGACGACTTCCGCGACGGGTATCGCTGCGTCTTGACGGACTTCGGAATCGCCAAGGTCACGGGCCAGGAGGGGCTGACGGTGGACTCGATCCTGGGAACTGTGACTCACATGTCACCGGAGCAGATTCGCAGCCCGTCCGCGGTCGATAGACGAAGTGACATCTACTCTCTCGGCGTCATCGCGTTCCAACTGCTCACCGGGCAAGTGCCTTTCGCTTCACGAAACAACACGGCGCTACTCATCGCTCAACTCAAGCAGCCACCACCGGATCCCCGACGATTTCATCCGGACCTACCGGCGGCAGCGGCCGAGGCGGTTCTGCGAGCCCTAGCGAAAGATCCCGACGATCGCTACGCAACCGCCGGCGAATTCGTGGCCGCCATGCAGGCTCCACGGCAAGAGACATGAGCGCGAAGTGAGCCCGCTCCGCTGGAAACGGATCCGAAAACGGTCAAGACTTCGAACGCTCAGTCCTCTTGCCACAACAGAGCTCGATAGCCAATCGCAGCTGCCGGCGAGCCGTTCGCCTGGAGCAAGCGCACGGACTTTGCAGTCGACCTCAGCCGTTTGATCACGCAGCGCTTGCGGGAGCCGCCACGGCTCGACTCGACGCAGGGTACGGGCTGCAGTGCGGAGGTTGGTCCCGCTCGAGCCCTCAGGTCACGACCGGCACTCGCCACCTCGAAAGACACCCACGAGCCGGAAGGCGCCTCCGCTTGGTCCATTTCGCCTTGCGGTCCTGTTTCGCGCCAACCAGATCGGGAGAGCAGTCGAAACCTCCTGCTGGCGACCACGAGGTCTTCGCCACGAGCTCGCCATGGAGCGCCTTCGACGAACCTGAGGTCGAAACCGAATTCTTCCAACCGATCGCGATCACCGGCCTCGAGCGCCGCCGACCGCAGAACCAGACCGTCCAGTCCGAGCAAGGTATCCAGTTCGCTGGGCGAGGCATCGTCAAGACCGGCCCCACTCGCAGCCACGTCCCAACCGGCCGCCGGAACGATCAGGGCGCGTGAGGCAGCGGACAGCGTGCGGTCCTGGACGGCGTGACCTGCAAGGGACGGCCGCAGCACGACATCGCTCGCAACGATGCGATCCCGGCTGCTGCCGAGGGCCTCGGTCAAGACCGTCTCGGCCAGCTCGACGGTCGCAGGGACCGCGTTCCGGTACGCCCACTGATGAATCGGCACGGTGCTCAACATCACGGCGAGGGTCGTCAGGGCTCCAGCAGTCCAGACTCCCGCGGCGCCGACCAGCTTGCGCCACCCCACGCAGATCAGCGCGGCACTGGCGACGCAGACGACCGGGCTCAGCACCAGCCAGTTGTGAGGGCTCGGATTGGCCGTCACCAGGGCGTAGGAACCGACATAGGACAGAACAAAGCTGGAGAGGACGAGCCACACGGCACACTGCAGCGAGCTCAGCCGCTCCCGCACCGAACGGGATAGTGGCAACAGCATGGCCACGAGTCCCAGGACCAGTACCACCGGTCCGTGGAAGTTCCATCCCGCGAGACTGACGAGAGCATGTGCAGGCATCGACCATCTCGACACGCCGGCACGATCCGCCTTGGCCTCGTAGTCGTCCATCGTGACGCCGAAATCCTGAGCATAGAGCGATGGTTCGAGCACGAGGAACGGCGAGCATGCGATCAGGGTCACCGTGGCCCCCGCCATCAGACAGCCCAGCGAACGCAACAGCTTCTCGAGGCGGCCGCCGGACGCGCCATGGCTTGCCCAGACCACCGCGACCACAGCAGGAACTACCAACGGAGCCGCGTTGAACTTCGACGCCAGGCTCGCACCCAGCGCTATCGACAGCACCGCAACTCGCTTCAGAGAGGCCCGCTCGAGCAGTCGAGCAGCACACAGGAGAACGGCCAAAGTCATCAGAATGAGTAGGATGTCCGGCTTGAAGATCACCGACTGCCGGAGGTGCCAAGGCATGCCGGCGAGCAGAAGTGCAGCTATCAACCCTCCAGTCGCTCCCAACACCCTCCTCGCCAACAGAAAGGCGAGGAGCGCTGTCCCGACCCCGTATGCCACCTGTACGAAGCGACAGAGCCGATAACCGAGCGGAGTCAATCGTCCTTTGCCGGGCGGTCGCACCACAGCGCCGTCGCCGAGAACTCGCTCGGCGGCCAGGACGACAAGCGCCTGCGGCAGGTAAGAGAGTCCAGGGTGGTAGCCGTTGGCGGGCCGGAGATCACCGCTCGCAGCCAGCCGGTAGACGTTCTGCACCGAGTAGCGCTCATCCCAGAAGCGCGTCGGTGTCGGATTCGGCCAGGCGACCCAGATTCGCAGCGCCAGGGTCCACGCCACGAGTCCCAACAGGAGTGCGGCGCTCGGGCGTGTCGACCGGGTGCACGTCGCCGCGCGCCAGACACCTGTCGCCCGCTCGAGCTCTTGCGATGCGTCCTCTTCCGATGCGTGGGCCCGCATGGCCCGGACCCTACTGCAAGACACTCGTTCCGCCGGCCTGCCAACTCAGGCGCACTCAGCCGCGAGCTGCCTGAAATCAACTCCTCCGCGATTCCCCCAGTGTCGTCATCTCCAGAGTCCGCCACCGCCCGCCTCGCGCGCGGGCTCACCCTCGTCATCGTCGCGCTCGGCATCAGCCTGGCTGTCGTCATCTGGCTGCTGATCCGTCAATCGAGCCGCTCCACACTCGAACACCTGTCTCCCCAGGATCGTCAGGAGCTCGTCGAGCAACTGATCGAACAGAGCCCCGGCCTCTATCGTTGGGCGTACTTCGCACCTCGAATCGGCTACACGCTGGTACCGGGCAAGGAGCATCAGGCCTTTGGCACCCCGGTCGTCGCCAACGAGCTCGGCTACAGAACGGGATCGCCAGAGAAGGCTCCAGGCACCTTGCGGATCGTCTTCGTGGGTGACTCCTGGACCTTCGGCATGGGGGTCGAGCGACTCGCCAGCTACCCGGAACAAGTCGCTCGACTCGCCAACGACCACGCGGGCATCGACTCACCGGTCGAGGCCTGGACGCTGGCTCTACCTGGCTACAACACGCTCAACGAGCTTGCCGCGCTCTGGTACTTTTTCGACGAGCTCGAGCCGGACATTGTCGTCCTCTGTCTTTCTGGCAACGACAACCACAGCACGCTGTCGGTCCTGCCAAACGGATCAACCGCCGGCCAGGGGCTGGAGCTCGACTTCTACGGCGACCCGGTCCAGCTCTACTATCGGGGGCGCTGGCTAGATTCCCATCGCTATCGCGAACGCTGGGCTCGAAACTTCCGGGAGATCGCTGCTACCGAAGCCAAGCTCGAGTCACGCGGGGTGCCATTGTTGTTGTTCTTTCTCGCCCGCTGGCAACCTTTCGAAGCCCACGCTCACGTTCAGTCCGCCGGCCTCACGAGTCCGTACGTCGTAGCCCCCAGAAGCCTGACACGGGGACGCTGGACCAACCGGCGCTGGGGACACGGAACTCCGGAAGCCAACGCACTGTATGGCCAAATGGTCTACCAAGCGCTTGCCTCCGCCAGCGACTGGCAACCTCTCAGCGAGCCGCACCCGGACGTCTCGGGTACGGCCTTCTTCGACCCGCCGAGCACCGAAGCAGCTCAGCAGCTCGACCGTGTCTTCCTCGAGACCACACAGGAGTTCATTCCCACCTCCTTCGTCGCGGGTGACGCACACGAAGTGCAGGCGCCAGGACCGATCGACTTGCGGACCGGAGAGATGGGCCGAGCCACTAGTCTCCTCGTCAGACGGCCGCAGGGTGCAAGACGACTGGTCCTGACCATCGACGCAATCGACGAGTCGCGCGGTCTCTACCCGCTCGAGCTCGAAGTTCACATTCCGGCGCCGGGCGGCGGTACCCGAGCGCGGGAGACGATCGATGGCGCAAAGACCTTCGCGATCGAGATTCCGGATGACATCGAAGTGGGTCAAGCCATCGACGTTCATCTCGTAGCCGGCGCGATCACGAGCTCTCCGTCGAGCCTTGCAGCGCGCTCGCTCAAGATCAGGTCGATCGTCCCCTCGTCGTGACTCGCCCTCCCTCCAAGAAGGTAGCGAAGGGCAACCTCCGGTTGGACCGAGTCTCCGACGCAGCGCGCTGGAACGCGCGCTACGACAAACTCCATGCTCAACTCGACAAGGCACGCCGGGGCCAGACGCGCCCGGTCGAGCCCACACCGTTCCTCGAAGAGGCTCTCGACTTCATCCGCTGCGTGGAGGTCGGGCCCCGAGTCACATCTCGTACTGACGAGCTCTGGCTACCAACCACAGCTACGGGTGAACCTCCCGAATCCCTGGACCTCGCATCGGGCACGGGCGATGACGTTCTCCATCTCGCGCAGCGCGGATGGCGGGCTCACGGGGTCGACGTTTCCGACAAAGCCACCCAAATCCTCGAGAGGAGAGCGCGTGATCTCGAGCTCTCCGTCGGCGCCATCACCGCCGATCTCGAAACCTGGTGTCCAGGCTCGGAGCGCTGGCACCTGGTCACGTGTTTCAAGTACCTGGATCGCCGCGCGCTCTCGAGGGTCACGCACGCTCTCAAGCCCGGCGGGCACCTCGTCTTCGAGACCTTCTCGACTGAGCACCCTCGAGTCTCCGGAGGACGAGGCCCCGGGAACAGTCGGTTTCTACTCGACCCGAACGAAGTCCCCTCCCTGCTCGAAGACCTACAGCTGCTCCATCGAGCCGACCTCGTCGAGCCAACCGGAGACGGCTCGAGTCGTGCGCTGATTCGCCTCATCGCGCGCAGACCAGTAACTGGCCCTGTCGCGGAATGCCGAACCTGAGCTCCTTGTTGCTCTCGCAGGGGAAAGTTCGCCCGCAGAGGTCAGACCGCTTTCCGGCGAGCGAGTTCCAACTGGTGCGACAGTCCAGATCTTTCGTCGAGCTCAGGCCACTCCAGATGGCTTACCGCACTTGGCTATCATCCAAACCGGCTCGCGCGGCGTCCGACCCGCGTTTGGCTCATCGCCTCGCCTTCTCCTTGCGGAGTGTTCTGCCGAGAGAACCGACCATGGACCGCCGCCTGTCATCGAGAGACAACCCCCCTCGCCAAGTGACCTCGCGCGACGCCCGGCACGAGCCGAAGGCGCTAAGGGGGCCATCCGGGCGCCTCGGCCTCCTCTTCGGTATCGCCGCGGTGTTCTGTCTGGAAGTGGTGGCGGCTCAGGACATCCTCCTGCAAAGACGCCAGATGATGGTCGAACAGCAGGTGCGTCAACGTGGCATCGTTCAGCCTGAGGTGATCGACGCCATGAGCCTGGTTCCGCGCCACCTGTTCGTTCCAGACGAGGTCCAAGAGCAGGCTTATGCTGACTCCCCTCTTCCGACACCGTCCGGGCAGACTCTCTCCCAGCCTTACCTCTCGGCTCGAATGATCGAGCTGCTCAACCTCGACGACGACGACAGTGTCCTCGAGATCGGCACGGGCAGCGGCTACGACGCCGCAGTGCTCTCGCGTATCGCGCGCGAGGTCCACACCGTCGAGATCGACCCCGCCCTTGCTGCTCAAGCTCGACAACGCCTGGCTGAGCTCGGCTACACCAACGTCAGTGTCCACCTCGGCGATGGCCACGCCGGCCTCCCGGACAGGGCTCCCTTCGACGCCATCATCTTGACGACGGCCCCTGAGGAGATCCCACCGGCGCTGTTGGGACAGCTCAAGGTGGATGGTCGGATGGTGGTACCAGTCGGTAGCTTCTTTCAGGACTTGATGGTCATCACCAAGACTCCCGAAGGCGACGAGAAACGCTCGGTGATGCCGATTCGCCTGGGCCCCATGCGAACGCCACCCGGTTGATCGGTACCCTCCGTCCCCGGCTGCGGCTCACCATCGCGAGCACCTCATGAGCGATCAGCCCGTCGAGGGTCTGGAGAGATCGTTCAAGTTCCGGTCGGCCACGGCGCTCGTCATCGCCAACATCATCGGAGCCGGGATCTTCACGACGACCGGCTTCCAGGCCGCCGATCTCGGGCATCCCGGCTGGATCCTGGCGCTGTGGGCCGTCGGTGGCGTGCTGGCTCTCGCCGGGGCCCTGTGTTACGCGGAGCTCGGAGCGGCCATGCCGGAGGCGGGCTGCGAGTATGCCTACCTCAGGAACACCTACGGACCGCTCTTGGGGTTCATGAGTGCCTTCGTCTCCCTGGTCGCGGGTTTCTCGGCACCCATAGCCGCGGCTTCGAAAGCACTCGTTCGCTACCTCGCTCACTTCGCCCCGGATCTCGTCGCACCCGCGTCGTTTCTCGCGATCGAACGCCAGGACTGGATCGCCATCGCTTTCGTCTGGATCCTGGTCGCGATTCACACCCGGGGATCTCGAGGCGTCGATCTCAACGACTTCCTCACGCTGCTGAAGGTCATCGGTATCGGCGCGATTCTCGTGGGGGCTGCTGCATGGGGAAACGGCAAGCTCTCGAATCTGGTCGAGGTCTCGCGGACCTACGAAGAGCTCGATCGTGGAGGCCTCTTCGCTGCGCTGGGCACGTCGCTCATCTTCGTCTCGTTCTGCTACACAGGCTGGAACGCGGCGGGCTACATCGCCGCGGAGATGAAGTCACCGCAGAGAGACCTGCCGCGCGC
>JANQPS010000706.1 GCA_028285365.1 Thermoanaerobaculia bacterium
CCGCGCGGCAGCTGATGAAAACCTCTCGAGCCGGCGGCGATCTCCGCAGCTAGCGCCTCGAGCTCCTCCTCGGACAGCTCGTGGGATGGATCGGGCGTATCGGTCACGGAAGACGTCTCCTCTCGATGCGAGCGCGACGGAGCGCGGACAAATGACGGGAACCCGAGCAGAACATGGCGATCCGCAGTTCCTTGAGGGTCTCTTCGATGCGTGAGTTGACGGCGTCCACAGACTGAATCGCTGGCTCGAGAAAGGGGTAGGCCATCCCGGCGAGGCTTGCACCCAGGGCCAGCGCTTTCGCGACGTCGAGACCATGGCGAACTCCGCCACTGCCAATGAGCTCGACACCGGGCACGTCTGCCAGCTGAAGCAGGTTCTCGGGAGTCTGGATACCCCAATCGGCAAACAGCTCACCCAGATCGTGAGTGTCGGCGCGGGCCGCCTCGATGCGTGCCCAGCTGGTGCCACCCATGCCTGCGCAATCGAGCACCGAGACCCCGACGTTGGCCAGCTGTCGACCCACCGTTGCCGAGAGTCCGCTGCCAACCTCCTTGGCGATCACTGGCACAGTGACGCACTCGACGACCTCGGCGATCTTCGGCAGCAGGTTGCCGAAATTCAGATCCCCTTCCGGCTGAAGAGCTTCCTGGAGAGGATTGAGGTGCAGGACCAGAGCGTCGGCCGAGATCATGTCGACCGCCTGCTGGCACTCCTCGGGACCGTAGCCGTAGTTGAGCTGTACCGCACCGAGGTTGGCGAGAATGGGGACGCTCGGAGCGTGCTCGCGCACGGCAAACGTCTCCGCCACCGAAGGATCCTCTAGCGCCTTGCGTTGCGAGCCGACCCCGACCGCTACCCCGCAGCGTTCAGCCGCCGCTGCCAGATTCCGGTTGATGTGAGCAGCCTCTCCAGTCCCTCCGGTCATACACGAGATCAGCAGCGGCGCCTGGAGCTTCTTGCCGAGAAACGTGCACGTGGTGTCGATCTCGGCAAAGTCGAGCTCCGGCAGGGCGCAGTGCTCGAATACCCAGCTGTCGAACGCGCTGCGAGACACCTGCATTCGCGGCTCGAGGGCCAGAGCGATGTGCTCCGCCTTGCGGTCGCGCTCACGATCGACGGCCATGAGGTTGTCCGGTGCGGGACGGATGGGACTTGTCATCTCGATCCTCTCTCTCAGCGTCGGCAGTCGTCGGGCCGTCGAGCCAGGGGCACTGTAGCAGTCGAAGGTCCGCTACCGCGACGGTCGCTGAAGTTGCACGACTCCCCGCTCGTCGCTGAACAGATCGGCCAGGAACTCGTCGATTCGAAGCGCCGGCGCCGACGGCAGCCTCGGATGATCGCTCATGAGAAAACCCAGAGATTCCTCGAGATCCAGTGCGCCGTGGGTGTAGCGCAAGCGTCCGACCGTGAGGCGTCCAGACCACTCCGTGAGCCAAGGTCCGAACATGTACCCTGGAGACACCGAGCACACCACGGACGCCGGATTGTCGACCAGCTCGAAGGCCCTGGCCAAACGATACGGGGCGTCGGGGTAACGCTCGTCATGAGTCCGCTCGAGCCACTCCGACGAGCTGAGCCACTCACCGCCATGACGCTCGTAGCCCAGCGGGTCGGCCGTGATCATGGTGTACCGGAGCTCGTGTCCTCGGGTGCCGCCGCGATCTCCCGCGAGCAGTCGCCGTTCGATGGACGCAAGGCCCTGAGCACTCCAGACCTGCCATCTCTCCACCGCTCCTTCGGTCTCCGAATCCGGCGCCACGCACAAGGAGACACCGCTGGCCTGGGCGAGAGCTCGCGCTACCCCCTCGCGCTCTGCGTCTCCGGCGAACGCGACGAGGCTCGACAAGAGGCCAAAGGGTACGAGAACCACGTCGGACGGGGCCTTCAGGCGGTTACGGACTCGATAGCCAGCCGTTCGCAGCGCCTTTCGCACTCCAGACCTCACGTTGATCAGAGGCTCGCCGCCAGCGATGCCGTGGTCAGAGAAGATGACCGTGTGAAATCGCTTCGTCTGATGCGCCTGCTGCAACGCTCCTGAGACCTGCTCGAGAGCTACGCGCAGAGACCCTGGGCCCTTGAGGTGAGCCGCCCCGTCGGTGGCACTCACGTACATGAGGAACACGTCCTGGTCCGAGCGCAGGAAACTCTCGATTCCGCGTCCGATCTCGACTGCAGAAAAGCGTAGCGGACGCACGAATCCGACGCCCTTGCGCAAGGCGCTCTCGACTCGCCAGTCGAAAAAGCCCGGCCACTGAGTGTCGATCAAGTTGTAGCTGATGAGACCACCGCCCCTGACCTTCGAGGTTTCCCAATCGAAGAAGCGAGCCTCGTATCCAGGCGGGTACGCCATTCCGATCGGGGAGAACGCTCCCGAAAGAGCGACGGTCGTGGCCGACGGAAAGGTGCTGATGAGCGGTAGCGGAGCGCCGAGCTCGGTCAAGAGTCCGTCGCGATAGGCGTCCTCGACGACGTCCAGCGGCATCGCATCGAGCATGATGACGAGCGTCGGAATCGAGTCAGGTGATTCTTCGCCAGGTGGCT
>JANQPS010000707.1 GCA_028285365.1 Thermoanaerobaculia bacterium
CCCGAAGCGGAGGTCAGGTGGTCGAGCTGCGTAGCCCGCCGAGCTCGGAAGGGCCCACGAAGTCGCGAGAGGGGCTGCTGACGGCGCTCGCCGTGGTCCAGTTGCTCTTGCTCGTGGTGCTCGTCTTAGTGCTCGTGAGCGGCCGGGAGGAGGGTGCTGCGGCTTCGGGCGGTGATCCAGCTCTGCTTCGCGAAGTCTCGAGTGAGCTCAAGGCGGCGGGTGCTCTCGAGGAGTCCGCGCGGCTCCTGGAGGAGCACCTCCAGAGCTTGCCGCCGGGTGCGGAGGAGCGTGCGGTCATTGCCTACTCGCTGGGGCAGACCTACCTCGATGCCGGATTACCCGAGCGAGCCCTGCGCTGGTTCTATGAGGCCGAGAATCTCGACTCCCCCGAGCTACGTGACGAGGTCAAACGCAAGATCGTTCACTCGTTGGAGCGGATGGGGCGGGTTTTTGCCGCTCAAGCAGCAATCGACCAACGCGTTCAGCTCGACCAGAGCGTGGCTCGCAGCGGTGATCCGGTGGTTGCCAGGATCGGAGATCGGGAGATCAGGCGCTCAGAAGTCCTGCGCGCCGCGGACGATGCCGGGTTGTCTCAGCGAGGACCAGCCAGCGACGAGCAGCTCGGTGCCTGGTTGCGTCAATTCGTGGCGGACGAGCTCCTCTACAACAAGGCAGCGAAGCTCGAGTACGACCGTGATCCCGCCGTCAGGCGCTCTGCAGAGCGAGTCCGTCGGCAGCTGGTGGTGGGCAAGTTCGTCGAGTCGGAAGTGCTCAGCGGGATCGACCCTCAGTCGGACGACGTGGCGAACTTCTTCGAGGCCAATCGTGCGCGTTACGCGGGCGAAGGGGAGTCGGTGGAGCTGGCCGACGTCCAGCAACGGGTTCTTCAAGACTACGTGAGCAGCAAGGCGCAGGCGGAGTATCAGCAGCTCATCGAATCCGAGCTCCAGGCTGCTGGAGCTGAGCTCTACCCAGAACGGCTGAGTGCCCCGAGCTCCGCCTCTGGAGAACGTGGCTCGTGATGGCCACGACGAAAGCAGCGCCGAGCGGAGGGCACCAGATCACGTGGGTGCCGGCTCTCTTGGTGGCGACGGCAATGCTGGTCTCGGGTGGCTGCGCGCAGCCCGAAGAGACCGCGCAGGAGCCGCGACCTCCCGTCGAGGCTCGGGTTGCGGTCGACAAGGCCGTAGCGACGACCGGTGACGTCATCACCTACAGCGTCGAAATCGAGACCGCTCCCGGAATGAGCGTCTCGATACCCGAGCCTGGTGCACAGATAGCCGGTTTTCGCATCATCGACCTCGGCCGGGATCCCGACCGCAAACGCGGCGAGCGCACCATCAGCCGACGCTGGTATCGGCTGCGTGCCGATCTCGTCGGGTCCTACATCCTTCCTCCGATCCAGGTTGCGACGACGAGTGACGACGGGACGACGGGAACTCTCGAGACTTCCGAGATCTTCGTCGAGGTGCAGTCGGTGCTGCCGGCAGACGGAGCGGCTCAGGACATCCGCGACGTCAAGCCGCTCCGGGATCCGCCGCCGACGCCCATCTGGCCCTGGGTGTTGCTGGCTGCGGCCGCGGCCGCGCTCCTGGGTTTGTGGGTGTGGTGGCGAGCCCGTCGCAAGCGCGCCGAGGTCGAGCGGCGGGTGCCCGCGCACGAGTTGGCCTATCAAGAGCTCGACAGGCTCCGGCGGACGAACTTCGACGACCTGGTCGAGCTGCGCGAGTACTACTTCCAGATCTCCGAGGTTCTCAGACGCTACGTAGAAGGGCGCTGGGGGCTCAACGCGACTGATCTCACGACCGAAGAGATCCTGCCTCGCCTCGTCGAGCTCCAGGGGCTCGGTGCCGATCAGGAGCAGGGTTTCGAGCGCTTCTTGCTGGCCACCGACCAGGTCAAGTACGCGGCTCAGGTCCCGGGAGAACGAGAGATCGAGGAGACCTACGAACTGGCGCTGGGTTTTGTCGAGTCGACGGCCTGGAAGCCGGAAGACCAGGAGGAAAGCGCCGACTCCGAGGTCGCTCGCTCGACGGAGCTGCGCGAGGGAAGCTCTGAGGTTGCGGCCATCGAGCACGGTCGTGAGCGTCCTG
>JANQPS010000760.1 GCA_028285365.1 Thermoanaerobaculia bacterium
AAGGACCTCTTCGAACCAGCTCCGACTGACGTGCCAGTCTCTCAACAGCGGCGCGAGGGTCATGTCATCCGGATCACGTTCCTCGAGAAGCCGCTCCCAAGCTCGGCGCGATCGATCCCGAGCGTTCTGCCACTGATCGAGCGCACGCTTCCCCAGTGACGGGTACCCCGGCAGCCGGTTCTCGGCGACCGCCTGGGCGAGCTCGATGCCTCCTCGAGGAGCCGCTCCCGGGAAGCAGATCGTCAAGGCTTCGAGCCACAGACCATGGATTCTCGGATCCGCTGCGCGGTAACGATCCAGCAGAGCTTCGGGACCGCGCTCGGGATGTTGCCTGCAGAGACTGCTCGCGAGCGCAACCCAGAGATCGTCCGGAATCAGATCGTCCGTCGCGGGCCAGGAGTTCACGATCCACTGCTCGAGCTGGCGTTGCTTCTCGGAGGTTGCGTACCTATAGAGCTCGATCCAACTCTCCGGAGCCTCGGTCGGCCCGACCCGCTCGGCACGCTCGGTCATCTCGTGCTCCAGGCGCGTCCAGCTCGTCGGCATGACCGGCCATTCACCCTCGAGAGAGCCACCAGCGTCATAGGCGAGCACCGTGTCGGATCGCAGTACGAACGACCCGTCCGCTGCCACTCCAGCGCCCCAGACACGGCCGAGCCTTTCGGGGAGCTCCTGATCGAGCAGGACCCTGCCGTCTTCGGCGAGGACGACAAAGCCGGGCGGGCGATCCGATGAGCAGTCGCCGTGGTACTGCCAACCGGTGAGCAAGAGCCGACCGTCCTGAAACAGCTCCATCACCCAGGGGTAACCAATCCTTGTCGTGTCGTCGTCGAGGTTGAGCGAGCCCGGCACGGCGCGCTCGAAGACTCTCAGCGAGTGCAGGTCTCCGCTCGCCGACCAGCGGCCGATCACGATGCCTTCGGCGACCTGTTCCAGTACCGCCACGGCACCTGAAGAGTTCAGGCGCCAACTCACCGGGCCGCCGCTGAACGGCTCGGGAAGCTCGACATCGACTACCCGAGTCAGCCCGTCTCTCGAGAGCTCGTCGACCAGAAGGCGAGGACGCCGATCGCTTCTTGCGCGCGCACGCTGGACTCCTCCAGCCACGATGCCTCGCTCTGAAGTCCACAGGAAACCCTTGCCGGGCAGGTCATGGTTCTCCACGATCGAGCCGGAGCGGTCGATCAGCAGCAGGCGATTGCACAGCTCGTCGAGACCTCCCTGATGACAGAAAGTCGTGATCCAGGCTGATCCGTCCCGCTCGACGCCAACCAGGGACGCTCTCAACCAGGGCACGTCCAACGAGATCTCGCGTTCGCTCAGCAGTGCACCCGAATGGTCGAGCTCGACGAGCGTCATGGCGGAAGCCCCGAGCCGAGAAACCCCTCGACGAATGCCCAGGACCCAGCTGTCCCCCGACGAGAACGGGCCAATGGCCGGCAGGGTGGCCATGGTGCACGGCCAGGCATTGGTGCCGGGCACCACGAGAAGTGACAACACCAGAAGTGTGACCCTCGCCGCAAGACGACCGCTTCTCATATGGACACCCACATACGGCTCATACGGAGATCGACTCCGGCTCGCACAGTCCGGTTCCCGGGACCACTGTCAGCGCGCGCTCGCGTCGAATAGCATCTGGCCACCCGAGATCAGACCACGCTCGACGACGGGGCGGACACGTCCGCGACGGTCGGGTTGCGAGCACACCTCTTTGAGTTCCGGAGATCGGCATGGAGTTCCTGACCCCCGAGATCATCATCTCTTTCCTCACTCTGGCGATCCTGGAGATCGTTCTGGGTATCGACAACCTGATCTTCCTGTCGATCATCTCTCAGCGTCTGCCGGCCGATCAGCAGCCTCTGGCGCGGCGTATCGGGTTGGCCCTGGCACTCGGGCTCAGGCTCGCTCTGCTCTTCACCTTGAGCTGGATCATCGGGCTGACGGCGCCGGTCTTCTCACTCTTCGACCAGGACTGGTCGTGGCGTGACCTGATACTCATCGGCGGTGGCCTCTTCCTGCTGTACAAGGCCACCACCGAGATCCACGAAGAGATCGAGGGCCACAAAAAGGAGGACATGTCACAGAAGGTGGCCGCCTCTTTTGCGTCGGTCATCGCCCAGATCGCCGTCCTCGATCTCGTCTTCTCTCTCGACTCTGTGCTCACCGCGGTGGGAATGGTCGATCACATCCCGGTCATGATCGCCGCGATCGTGACCGCTATCGTGGTCATGCTGGTGGCCGCCGAACCGGTCAGCGCTTTCATCGAGCGCCATCCCACCGTCAAGATGCTGGCCCTCTCGTTCCTTCTCTTGATCGGAGTGGCCCTGATCGCCGATGGGCTCCACTTCCACATTCCGAAGGGTTATCTCTACTTCGCGATCGCCTTCTCGATCGTGGTGGAGAGTCTCAACATGTTCCGAGGCAAGCGGCGCGACTCAGCCGCTTGAGGCTTTCTCACGAGCGCAGCGATCCCGCCTTGGAGTACGGCGCAACCGACGAGCATTGCTGCCCTAGCGAGCCACTGCAGTAATGCTCGTCGCACCCGGGAGGAGTCGGTCGTTGTGAGGATGCCCCTGAGAGCACCCGTTTCGAGCCTCGAGCTCGGCCGTTGGATCGCCGTGGTGTGGATGTCCTCCACTCTCTCGTGCACTCTCTCGTGCTCGCCTCAGCAGGCGGGCAGTCCGCAGGGTGATGGTCCGCGGGGTGACGGTCAGCACGGAGACGAGCTGCCACGCGACCTGTGGGTCGACGTCACCGAGACCGTGCTGCCGACGACCGCGGAGTGGAGTCATCGCGTCGAAGCAGCAGACCTCGACCTCGACGGCGATCTCGACCTGATCTTCGTCAACGGCGGCAACTACTCGACACCAGGGGAGCCCGAGCTGAACAGGGTCTTCCTCAACCCTGGTGGCGGGTCGCGCTTCGAGGAAGCGACGCGGGAGATCCTCGGCGAGCAACCGGACCTCGCCAGGGCGATCAAGGTCCGGGACGTGACCGACGACGGCCTCCCGGACATCGTGGTTGCATGTGCCTACGGCACTCCAAGTCGCCTCTTCATCGGCACCGAGCCGGGCGGCTTTCAGGAGGTGACGGACTCGCACTTTCCCCAACCGGGCACCGTCGACGGGAGCGGCTTCAGCTTCGGCGACGTGGAGGCCGGTGACGTCGACGACGATGGCGATCTCGACCTGGTCCTCGCGGACTGGGGGCCTGGGGATGCCATGAGCAACCCTGGCGCCCGTCCGAGGCTGTGGCTCAATCAACTCGTCGAGACCGGCTCCCCGACGTTCCTCGACGCAACCGACGACCGGCTGCCCGACGACGCGGTCGCTTTCCCTTGGGATCTGGAGCTCTACGACACGGACAACGACTTCGATCTCGACGTCGTGGTCTCCTGCAAGCGCTGCGGTGGAGGACTGCTCCTGCGCAACGACGGCACGGGCCACTTCACGAGTGATCGCCGTGCGTTGCCTCAGTACACCAACAACTACGACTACGCCGGCATGGACCTCGACGGCGATGGCTACCTCGATCTCGTGACGGTCAACGACGGAGACATCGCAAACGGCGATCCCTACAGTCGACGCGAGCACGTGTTGATCAACACAGGCCTCGACGACAGCGGGCGTCAGGGGTTTGCCGATCGTACGGATCAGCTGTGGCCCGATGACGCCAACGTCGGCGAAGACGACAACGCAGTTGCCTTCCTCGACTACGACTCCGACGGCGACGTCGACTTCTTGCTGGCCTCACTCACCGGAGCCGACCGCCTCTTGATCAACGACGGTGCCGGAGGCCTCTCGCTCGCGAGCCAGGTTCTCACTGGATCCGAGACCCCTGGCACGCTCGGCATCGCTCTCGCCGACCTGGACGGAGATCACCGACTCGACATCGCAATGTCTCAAGGAGAGCACGAAACGGCGACCGATGAGCGCGTCTTTCTGGGGCGTGGACTCGAGCCGGACGCGGCGGCACCGGTCCTCGGCGAGCCGCGCATCGAAACGCGCAGCGGCGCGTCGCGAGTCCGACTCCGCATCCACGACGCCAAGAGTCCGGTTCAGATCGAAGACTTCACCAGCGTGACTCTCGAGCGGACGCCCGATGCCGACCGAGAAGGAGCTGGCTCAGCAGACGATCTGGCCCTGAGCTGGTACGGCGGCCAGCTTTGGCGTACGGCGTGGCTGCCACTCGAGCTCGATGGGT
This sequence comes from Thermoanaerobaculia bacterium, assembly GCA_028285365.1. Classification (GTDB taxonomy): domain Bacteria; phylum Acidobacteriota; class Thermoanaerobaculia; order Multivoradales; family Multivoraceae; genus JANQPS01. Next base: position 4,204 of record JANQPS010000760.1, read on the forward strand.
CACAGATCACTGTCTGCGCAGTCGACCGAGCCGGCAATCGCTCCTGTCGCGATCTCAGTCCCTAGTCCCGACCCTGAGCCGGCCCGCTCGACCGACCGACCGGTAGAACTTTCGGCTGGTTAGACTTTTCTCCGTTCACCTCGCACAAACTCGGCGTTTGTTTGGAGTGAGACCAAGTCCGTCTCTGGAGGGTTGAAGTGCCATGAATTCCAGGACCAACCGCAGATCGAGCCTCGGGCTTCGGGTCGCGTTGACGAGCATCGCTGGGGCCCTGATCGTTGCCAGCACAGTTGCCGGCCTCGCCTCGATCTCGCCTGAAGACCACGAGCTGTTCGAGACCCGCATCAGACCGCTGCTCGACCAGCGCTGCGGCACCTGCCACGGAGAAGACGCCCTCGGCGACCTGCGCGTCGACTCGCGTTCTGCTCTCGTGACCGGAGGAGCGTCCGGACCGGCCATCGTCGTCGGCAAACCCGACGAAAGCCTGCTGATCCAGGCCGTCCGTCACGAGATTCCCAAGCTCGAGATGCCCATGACCGGTTCCAAGCTGACTGTTCAGCAGATCGCCGATCTCTCGACCTGGATCGAGCGTGGCGCGCCGTGGCCGGGGGAGCCGAGTACGGCCGATGCCGCCAACGACGTGGCACAGCTGGTCACTGCCGAAGATCGCGCATTCTGGTCGTACGGCCCTCTCGAAAAGACGCAGCCGCCCGAGGTGAGTGATGCTGACTGGAACCGCACTCCGATCGACCGTTTCATCCGGCACTCTCTCGACGAGGCCCAACTCAGCCCGGTCGACACGGCCTCGAAGACCGATCTCCTCAGACGCCTCTCGTACGATCTGATCGGACTGCCACCCACCCCCGAGGAAGTGAGCGAGTTCCTCGCCGATGACCGCCCGGATGCGTGGCAGAGAACGATCGAGCGCCTCCTGGACTCTCCGCACTACGGCGAACGATGGGGGCGGCACTGGCTCGACGTCGTCCGCTACGGCGAAGACGATACGCGCGGACTTGCCGAAGACGGCAGCGGCCGCGAACGGTACGCCCAGGCGTTTCGCTACCGCGACTGGGTCGTCGAGGCACTCAACGACGACATGCCCTGGCCACGATTCGTCGAGGCTCAGCTGGCCGCCGACCTGTTGCCCGAAGATCAACGACAGGATCTGCTGCCCGCGCTGGGACTCCTCGGTGCCGGACCCTGGTACTACGACCTCGCAGAGCCCGCGACGGCTCGCGCCGACGAGCGCTACGACCGAGTCGACGTCGTTACCCGCGGCTTCCTGGCTCTGACAGTCGGCTGCGCGCGCTGTCACAACCACAAGTACGACGCCATTCCGACAGCCGACTACTACGCCTTGGCCGGCCTCTTCTCGAACTCGGAGTATCACGAGTATCCGATCGGCACGGCCGAGCAGGTTGCGGGCTACGAGAAGGACAAGGAGTTCCGCAAACTCCTGAGGCAGTCTCGCCGCCAGTTCCTGAGGGAAGAGGGGCAACAACTCACCCGGGTTCTGATCCATCAGATAGCCGACTACATGATGGGAGCCTGGAAGGTCACGGGCGAGCCCAAACTCGAGGCGCAACGGGTCGCGAACCAGGATCGCCTGGACCTCGAGCTCCTCAATCGCTACATCGAGTTCCTCGCCAAGGAGCCGCGCAACTATCCCAACCTCAAAGACTGGCAGGCGATGATCGCTGCGGGCGGCGAAGACGAGGTGCAGAAGAAGCGGGCACAGGAGCTGGCGGACCGCTTTCAGCGCGAAATCATCGAGCTCGCCGAAGCCCGCCGTAAGCTCGAAGAACAGAACGAGTACATCATCGCCAACGGCTCGAAGCCGCCCAGCGAACGCAAGTCGGTGCCGATGCCGAACGGATTCGAGAGCTTCTTCGACGAGCATCAGCTCGAGCTCGAGAGCCTCAGTCGAGAGCAAATGCTGCTCGCGCAGGACGTCTTCGATATCGATGTCGACAAGACCACCGACTACTACGACCCCGTCCCGGGCCTCTTGCGATTCTGGGGTTGGAGCCTCGAGCGACAGCTGAGCGCTCAGGCCCGCGAGCACGTCGATTCACTCGACGAGCAGATCGAGGAGCTACGGAAGCCCGAGAATCAGCTGCCGTTCGTCATGGGGGTTCGCGACCTCGAACCGGAGCGCCTCACCGACATACGACTGCACCTACGAGGCTCGCCGCACAACCTCGGCTCACCCGTGCCTCGCCACTTCCCCACCGTTCTCTCGCCGGAGGACAACCCGACGTGGACGGAGGGTAGCGGGCGTCTCCAATTCGCGAAGGCGACCGCTACGCATCCACTCACGGCGCGGGTCATCGTCAACAGGGTCTGGCGCTGGCACTTCGGCACAGGCCTCGTCGACACTCCCAGCAACTTCGGGAAGATGGGCGAGCGTCCGAGCCACCCCGAGCTGCTCGAGTATCTCGCGGCGCGCTTCGTCGAAGAGGGCCAGTCGCTCAAGTGGCTCCACCGGCAGATCCTGTCGTCACGCACCTACCAGCTGGCGGCCACGTCGACAGCTGCCAACCACGCCAAAGATCCAGACAACCGTCTCTACTGGCGAGGCAATCGACAGCGCCTCGACGCCGAGTCCATTCGCGACACGCTGCTCGCGGCGAGCGGCAACCTGGATCGAACCGTTGGCGGACGTTCTCAATCGCTCGCCGATCCAGAGAACTCGAGGCGCACTGTGTACGGCACCGTGAGTCGGTTCCAGGTCGACACCTATCTCCAGACCTTCGACTTCCCCAACCCGGGAATCACCGCCGAGAAGCGCTTCGTCACGAACGTGCCGCTCCAGAATCTGTACTTCATGAACAGCGACTTCGTAGCGCGCCAGGCCAAAGCCCTCGCCAAGCGACTGGCGACACCCAAATCCTCACAGGTGGAAGGTGAGGCCACTGCCCTCGGACCCATCGTCGGCGTGGGCACCACGGCCGTCGACGTCGAGACGACTCGCGTCCCGAGTGATCGGGAGCGGATAACCCGCGCCTACCTGCTGCTCTACGGACGAGCCGTCACCGAAGGCGAGATGACTCTCGGACTCGACTTCCTGGCCGATGCCCGCGCGCGCTCAAAGAGTGCCGAGACCGAGTCCACCGCACCGGCCGACGCGACACCCGATGCCCTGGAGCCAGCCAGTTCTTCGGACACGTCCGACGAGCCGGAAGCCGCATGGGTTCAGTACGCCCGCGCACTCATGAGCGCCAACGAGCTGCGTTTCGTCAGCTGAAGGAGAACCGTCCATGCACACGAAACGACCCGTTCAGCCGCTCACGAGACGAGAAGCCCTGTGCCGCATGGGCTCGGGCTTCGGCATGCTCGCCTTCGCGAACATGGTCGGGAAGTCTCTCCTCCAGACCGGCGCGGTACACGCTGGGGCCGGCGCCGGTGCCATTGCGGGCGGGGGCACCCACTTCGCTCCCAAAGCCAAGAACATCATCTTCCTGTTCATGAACGGGGGCGTCTCGCAGGTCGACAGCTTCGATCCGAAACCCATGCTCGACAAGTACCACGGCAAACCCATGCCTGGCGAGCAGATCGCCACCGAGCGCAAGACCGGCACCCTCATGAAGTCTCCGTTCTCGTTCAAGAAGCACGGCGAGAGCGGGCTCGAGTTTTCCGAGTTGTGGCCACACGTGGGCGAAATGGCAGACGACATCTGCATGATCCGCTCGATGACTACCGACATTCCCAACCACGAGCCTTCGCTGCTCATGATGAATACGGGTCACATCCAGCCAGGCCGACCGTCGCTGGGGTCGTGGCTCACCTACGGACTCGGTTCCGAGAACGAGAACCTGCCGGGCTTCGTGGTCCTCTGTCCTGACCAGCCCACGGTCGTCGGTCCACCTCTGTGGAGCTCCTCGTTCCTACCCCCGGTCCACCAGGGCACCTTCATCTCCGACCAGGAGCCCCGTCGGCCCAAAGACTTCGACCCTGCCAAGGTGGTTCCCTACATCGAGCGACAAAAAGACTCCGAGCCCGCCGCCCAGCGCGCCGAGCTCGATCTGGTCGCCAAGCTCAACCAGCAGCAGCTGGAGCGGGTCGGCGAAGCCCCGCAGCTCGAAGGTGCGATCGCCTCGATGGAAACCGCCTATCGCATGCAGACCGAGGCTCCAGAGGTCTTCGACATCCGCAAGGAGACCGAGGCCACCCAGAAGCTGTACGGACCGGGCTCGACAGCGCGCGGCTGTCTGACCGCTGTTCGACTGATCGAGCGCGGCGTGCGCATGGTGCAGGTCTACTACGCCAAAGGCGATCCCTGGGACCACCACGAAGACATCTTCCAGCACCGCAAGAACGCCCACGACTCGGACCAGGCGTTTGCCGCCGTCATCAAGGACCTCAAGTCACGCGGCTTGTTCGACGAGACCCTCGTGGTCTGTGGCTCCGAGTTCGGCCGCACACCGGTCCTCGAGACCGGAGGCGGCGACCCGAAGGGGCGCGTCACCAACGGTCGTGACCACAATCCCTTCGGCTTCACCGTCTGGCTCGCCGGCGCCGGTGTCAAGGGCGGCACCGTTTATGGCGCCACCGACGACTTCGGCTTCAAGGCCGTCGAGAACCCGGTCCACGTTCACGACCTGCACGCCACCATCCTCCACCTCATGGGCATCGATCACGAGCGCTTGACCTACAACTACAGTGGTCGCGACTTCCGTCTGACCGACGTGCACGGGAAGGTGATCCGGGAAATCCTGGCGTAGGCCTTCAGTCCCTCAGAGGACCGGTCAGAGCCGGCACCGGGCGTCAGCTCGCAGTGCGCCAGCGGTGCGCTTCTGCCAACTGCAGCGCGCCACCACGAGTCCTCCGCCACTTGGCCTCACGCTCGACACGCTCAGCGCGTAGATCCGGCCAGCGTTCGAGATATCGGCCGAGAACGCGGTCTTTGATCTCGTAGCGCAGCAGGGCCTCGGCGGTCGCGGAGCGGATCGCGATGGCGCCGTCGTAGCCACCAAACCCCTGGGTGGGCACGAGTGCGCCGCCTTCGGCATTACCGGCCACCGGATCGGCGCTCAACCGAACCCACTCGGCCGGTTCGCCGAGGTCCGGGTCGACACAACGCAACGTAGGCACTCCGACGGTCTTGTTGCCCAGGACGTACTGAATGGCCTCACCGACCGCGCGAAGACCCGTCTCACCCATGGTGTGACCGTCACCGATCGCCTTCGGCGCACCCACAGTCACGACCGGCAGCGGGGCGACGGACCCTTGAGCCTTGGCGGCGGCGAGACGCGAGGCGTGCAGGCTCGACAGCTCGGTCTTCGAGTTGGTACGGGTACCGGTTGCGTGGGCGACAACGTGCTGGAAGTCGCCAACCGAGTAGCCATGCGCCTGATGAGCCATGTCGAGCGCCGAGATGAGCGCGTTCCCACCGCCGAAGCCAACTCCGGCAAAGTGACCTTTGCCCCCGGCCTCACCGCTCTGACCCCAGCCGACGATGATCGACGTGATGTCGAGACACTCACGGAGCGCCTTGTCGAGGGTCGTCACGACGAGGCCGGAACCTGCGTTGCCGACGATCGTGCCCTGGGCGTCGACGTCAAAAGGGGCGAGACAGTCGGAGACTCCGCGGGCCTCACTGGCGTGACGCTCGGCGTTGATGGCAGCGAGCTTGTCGCGGTTCATCATGGCTGCCGCGCCAAAACCTTCGAGGATACGAGCGTCGGGCTTGAGTCCGGTGTCGGCCGCGGTCCACAGCAGCAGCTCCGCCGGGACATGACCCGGATAGCGCGCCACCATGTGCATGCACGCGTCGGCGAGACTGACCAAGGCACTCGCACAGGCTGCGCTCGTGACCATGGGTGACTGCGGCACCCGCCGCATGACCGTCGAACTCTGAAGCAGAGCGTCGAGAATCTCTGGATTGCGACGGACTCGCGTAAGGCTGATTCCGGGCGACAACATGGCGGACAAAAGAGCCGGACCGTGGGTCCCGAGAGATGCAGCCAGCCGGAACGCGAGGCGATCGATCTTGCTCTTTCGGCCTCCTCGCTCGGCGCCGCTTCGGGTCTCTCCATCCCGCTGCGGCTGCATCGACGCAGACAGCGCGGCATGACTGTCGAGACCGGGAAATGCACAACCGGCCGCAACTCGAAATCGATGGGGCTCCGGGATCAGCTCGGCGAGCGGACGCGGCAGAGATGCCAGAGCTCCCAAACCGCTGTAGAGAAACAGCTGGGACTGCAGGCTCGGCCCCAGGCGCGGATCGTCGTCGAATAGGCCGAACATGTCGGACAGGGCCGAGGCCCGCAGATCACGCATGCCGAGCCCGGCGAGCGAGCGCAGCCCGCCCTCCTCGAGATCATGCGCAAGTGGCGCTGCCAGATCACACGGCAGGTGCTCGGCGCGCTGCTCTGCGCTCAGCTGTCGGATTCCCCAGCCTGAGCGCAACCCTTCTGACCACTCGCTGTGAATCTCTTCCGGCGTCATGGCCCTCCCGTCGTCGCGCCGGACCCATCGCGGCGAGGCCGCCGTACTCGCTTCGAGATCAAAATCGACCAATCCTGCATCGAAGGCAGCAAAAGCGAGAGCACGATACTCGTCGCCATCGGCGAGAGCTCGATGGGTTTCGGTCGTACCCACAGCGGAAACGCCACAGGGCGTTCCGACGGTGACCAGGACCTGATCAGCGGGGAGTCGGGATTCGGGCATCGGGATGTTCCAGCACGGTTTGCGAAGCGAAGGCGAGATTGTACCGGCGAGCGCATCTCCGTGGAGCCGCCAGCAGTCTCACCGCCCCATCTCACCGCTTCGTCCTCGCCGCTTCGTCCTCGCCGCTCCATCATCTGAGACGGACGCCCTGAGCGACTTCGCGATTGGCGACGTCACCAATCTCCTGATTCAGGCCCCTACTTCGCGGAGCCGGCCGAAGGCGA
>JANQPS010000765.1 GCA_028285365.1 Thermoanaerobaculia bacterium
GACCTCGGCCACCAGCCCGTCGCTACCGACGAGGACGTCGACATGCTCGTCGAGCTGCTGCGAAGGATCGACGACTCGCCCACCGCGCACCACCAGGGAGTGCGGGCTCGACGTCAACGCCACGGCCGAGCCCCTCACGACGCGGGAACTCCGCACAAGAGAAACAGAACGGCCATGCGGACCGCGAGGCCGTTGGTGACCTGCTCGAGGATGACTGACGAGCCGCCGTCGGCAACGTCACTGGCAATCTCGACCCCGCGGTTGAGCGGCCCCGGGTGCATGATGATGACGTCGTCTTTCGCGAGCGCCACGCGTTCGCGCGTGAGCCCGAAGAGCTGAAAGTACTCGTCGTTCGACGGCAGCCTGGTGCGGCCCTGTCGCTCCAGTTGAATCCTCAGCATCATGATGACGTCGGCACCCTCGATGGCGCTCTCCATCCGATACTGGACGTCGGCTCCCAGCGACTCTGCCTCGTCCGGCATGAGGGTGCGCGGACCAGCGACGGTCACGTCGGCCCCGAGTGCGCGCAGCAGCAAGACGTTCGAACGAACCACTCGGCTGTGCTCGATGTCGCCCACGATCGCCACACGCAGCCCCTCGATCGAGCCTTTCTTCTGCACGATCGTCAGGGCGTCGAGGAGAGCCTGGGTGGGGTGCTCATGGGCTCCGTCCCCGGCGTTGATCACTCGCGATGCGATGCGCTTCGCGAGTGCATGCGGGACCATCGGGTGGTTGTGGCGAATGACGAGCACGTCAGGCGCCATGCTCTCGAGAGTGCGCGTCGTGTCGAGCAGTGACTCACCCTTGCTGAGCGAAGAAGAAGACGTCGAGAAGTTGATCGCATCTGCCGACATGCGCTTCTCGGCGATCTCGAAACTGGAGCTGGTTCGTGTCGAGGCTTCGAAGAAGAGATTGACCGTGGTCTTGCCGCGGAGGGTCGGCACTTTCTTGATGGGCCGCTCGGCGACCTCTCTGAACGACTCAGCCGTCTCGAGGATGATCTCGATCTCGCGTCGACTCAGATCACGAATGCCCAGCAGATCCTTGCGCTGCCATTCGCCGGGATGCGCCTCCGTCAAGTGTCGCTTCCTCCCCCAGCTGGAACTCCGAGAAGCTCGACTATCTCCTCACCGTCGGTCTGTTCGAAGGCCACGCGCACCACCTCCGAGCTCCTGGTGCGCACTCGCTCTCCCACGAAGTCTGCCTGGATCGGAAGCTCGCGGTGGCCCCTGTCGACCAATACGGCGAGCTCGACGGCGCGTGGGCGGCCGTAATCCATGAGCGCGTCGAGAGCCGCACGCACGGTTCGCCCGGTAAAGAGGACGTCGTCGCACAGCACGAGGATCTTGTCCTCGATGCTGCCCGGCACGTGAGAAGCTTTGACGACGGGCTGTGGAGCGATCGTCGAGAGATCGTCTCGATAGAGAGTGATGTCCAGCTGCCCCAGGGGCGGCGAGTGGCCCTCCATCTGCTCGATCTCGCGCGCCAGGGCCTCGGCAAGCGGCACGCCCCGCGTCACGACCCCTACGAGCACGACATCTCGACCACCCGAATTGCGCTCGACGACCTCGCCCGCCATGCGGCGAATGGCGCGCCGCATCCGATCCGAATCGAGCAGGACCGACTTGACCTCGAGACCAACGACGGCGCTCATGACGGTGCGACCTCAACGGCGACCTGAAGGGGGAGACCACCCAGCGACACACGCACCCACGAGAAGCACGGCAGGCGGCTCGCGTGCCGGTTCTCCGTCCTGGTCTCGTGCGCGTCCAAACTGGTCTCCTACCACTAGGCGTTGGCGCATTTTCAGAGGCCGTGGCTCGAGCCTTTGCCTCGGGTCACCCGATGTCCGATCCAGTGGGCCGATGCAGTGGATACCCCCGCAACCGGGCCTCGGATCGACGTCCTGACTGTCCGCCGCGACCGGGGGCATCGTAAGCCTCACCCCGCACCGTGTCAAACGCCCTTTTGGACCCGTCAGTCACCTTCGACACGGTTGTCACCAGGCCGCGTTCTCGAGCCCCCGGCACGCCACGTGATGAGAGGCGCTGGGACACTCCTACCCTTGCTACACTGCGCGTCCCAATGCAGCGTTCCGAGTCTCCTCCCGGAGCTACCTCCCGGTACTCACCCCGAGGCTCTCATCCATCCCAAGACATGGCCCCGGCTAGATCTGCGCACTGGCCCACTGGAACCTCACATGGCTGAAGACTCCAAGAAACCCCAGCAGTCCCAATCGGAGGAGCCGAAGAAGCGCGGCTACGGCCAGGAGATCAAGTTCCTCGTCGGCTTCATCGTGCTTCTCGGAGCGGGCTTCACCGCGCTCTCGCTGAATCAGATCAACGACAACTTCGTCGTGCCTTTCACCGGCGCCGTGGCAAAGACTTCGGGCTTCACGCTGAACGCCATCGGTCAGGACGTGCGCATGGTCGGCACGCAGATCTTCGGCAACAATTTCGCCGTTGACATCAAGAACGGCTGCAACGGCCTCGAGACGGTGATCATCTTCGTCTCGGCGGTCCTCTCTTTCCCCGCACCGATCAAGGCCAGGGCCATCGGACTGGTACTGGGAGTCGTGGCGATCCAGCTGGTCAACCTCGTGCGCGTGGTCGCGCTGTTTCTGACCGGTTCGTACCTACCCCAGTTCTTCGACAGCTCACACACCGTGGTCTGGCAAACGATCGTCATCGGGTTCGGCGTCCTGCTCTGGATGTTCTGGGCAAATCGGTTTGCCCTCCAGCCGCGCGCCCAGAGCGCGTAGAGCAGAGCTCCTCGAGCTCGCGCCGTCCTCCGTCGCCACCGTCGATGCCCTACGGACGTTTCCTCAAGAACCTGCTGCTCTGGTTCATTCCAGTGGTGGCGGTCTGGCTATTGCTGACTCCGATCTACAACCGGTTCTTGACCCGAGCGACCGAGAACCTGGTCAAGCTGACTGAATCTCCCAACCACACCTCCCTGCGCACCCACGACGATCACCACTTCCTGATCTACCGGGATGACGTGAGGGGCCAGACGTCGACGGGGCACGTGGGCTCGGTGCGGGTGACCGACACGCAGTTTCCACTCTTGTTCCTGTCCGTACTGTTCCTCGCAGTACCAGGGATTCCCTTCAAGCAGCGAGCGCAGGCACTCGGTTGGGCCCTCCTGATCGCTGTGTTCTTTCACATCGTCTCTCTCCTGTTCTGGGTCAAGTTCTTCTACGCGACTCAGCTCGGTAGCTGGAGCGCGCAGAACTACGGAGCTTTCGGACAGAACTTCTGGGGGCTGGGCAAACACCTCCTCGACCTACCGTTCAAGTTCGCGCTGCCCCTGATCCTGTGGTGCGCGTTTTTCTTCGAACAGCTGACCGGGGCTCGGGAACGCGAAGCCACATGATCGTCGACGAGGGCCACCCCGATCAGCTCACTGTGGGACTCGCACAAATCGCTCCGGTCTGGCTGGATCGCGAGGCCACCTTCGCGAAGATCCTCGCCACCGCCGAAAGCGCAGCTCACGCGGACTGCGACCTTGTGGTCTTCGGCGAAGCCATCCTTCCCGGCTATCCGTTCTGGCTGGAGCTCACCGACGGAGCTCGCTTCGACTCTGCAGTCCAGAAGGACCTCCATGCCCACTACGCTGCGCAAGCTGTCGTGCTCGAAGAAGGCCATCTCGACCCGCTCTGCGAGCTCGCGCGAGCCCGCCAGCTCGCGGTCTACCTGGG
>JANQPS010000770.1 GCA_028285365.1 Thermoanaerobaculia bacterium
TCCGCCAGGATCGGCTGCGTGGTCGACCCACCTGCCCTCAAGGCTGTGGATGAACTCGAAGGCCGGCCAGAAGTCAGCCATCGACCTCAGGGTCCGTGCCGCTGTTCGAGCAGCTTGTCCAGCTTCGTTTCCATGCTGTCGAGACGCTGAACGATCGCCGCGATTCGCTCTGACCTGACCCCCAGATTCGCGCATCTATGACGTGAGGTTAGGCCCAGCGGCTAGTAGCCCCTGAGGCGCTGAGGTCGTCTTCGATGGGAGCGCCTCCCTCGCGTATTCGGCTCGAGGCACGTCCCCCAGACAGGCTTGACAGCATATGTAACTCCTGCCCATCTAGATTCGGACGAGAGAACGTCACCGAAACTGGAGGCGCCTCATGCGTAAGCGCACCGCCGTGGCAATCGCCATCGGACTCGCCGCCCTCACATCAGTTCACGCTAGCGCCCAGCTAGGAAAGACCTACGACGTTCCGCCGGGCCGAGACTTCCAGCACATCCGATTCGAAAGCGCCGGTAGCTCCAACACCATACACAGCCTCATTGTCTACGGTGACGGAACTGCACACTTCGCGACCCGAAGGCCTGGACGTAGCGACGATCAGGAGAAGGTTCACAAAGTCGGGTACCTTTCGTACTCGGAGCTGCGCTCTCTTCTCGAGCCAGTTGCAAAAGCCGGAATACTCGAAAAGGCACCAAACAACGATGACCTCAAAGCTCGACGAGAGGCAATCCTCCAAGGGTGGCACCTCGCCGACGCAGCATACACGGGCTTCGAAATCTCCTTCACCGATCGCAAAGACGGACATCATTCGACGGTTGAGTTAGGGATGATGGGCCTCCTCGGACTGGACAAACACGAAGGCCTAGCCGAAGACCCAGTGCTCGCTCCGCTCCATGAGACTGCCTCACGGCTTGTTCGACTGGCGGGCGAGCTTCGAAAGAGCGGGGCGGACGCCCAATGAGAGTCTCCCACAAGGCTTTGCTAGTCGTCCTAGTTGCACCGTTCTCTCTCGGAGCTACTTTCTTGTTCGTTTGAATGCCCACAACTCTTCGACCGTTGTGTCCAAGGCGCCATGCCGCCATACGGAATCCTCTTCGCTCAGGGCTACGTTGGGGCCCCCTGAGAGATACAGGTCAACGTGTGCGCTCAGCCCGAGCGCGCGAGGGCACGAACCAGGCGCTTAAGGTCTGGAATGAACTAGTGCCGCTGGTCGGCAATTGCACCGGCTGCAAGGTGGCAGAAGACACTGAGGATCCCCCTCCACTCCCCCTTTCGATGCGTTCTCCACGGTGCTCCATGAGTTTGGACACTGCGCCTTCGGACACCGGGCACACCAACCTGCCCTAGGACGTTCGATGTAGAGGACATCTACGTGGAGACCAGCTATAGCGTGGCCGTGAATCAGAGCCTCATCGATCCAGGAATGGACAAGCTGAGAGGAAGCGGCGACGACTTTCAAGGGGGGATCCCACCCGATCCGTTTGCGGACAATGTCTCTTGGTTCTGACCCTCGTGTCGAGAGTACACGCTGTTATCGCGACTCCAACCAACCCGAGCCCGGGGGTATAGTGACCGCCACGAGAACGTCACCTTGGATCTGGGAGACCCCCTGCGCATGAACGACAGTCTAGGCAAGCCGACGGGTGCTTTCGCTCTGGGAGGGGTGAGTCCATGAGACCGGCCGCAGTGTTCATTCGGGTCAAAGATCAGGACATGACGGCGGGACTGGACGACGGGAATCCCCTGGTCGAGGCCTTCAACCGGTCCTGTCCGGGTTACAGCGCAGAGATTCTTGGGCACGAGGTCTGGCTGCGTGGCGAAGACGAGCGCCCCGATCTGAGGGGGCAGCTCCCGACGTGGTGGACCAACTGGTGCAGCGAGTGGGAATCGGTGACGAACGGTGACCGAACTCTGGCGGACTTCGACCGCGCACACCCCAAGCGACCAGCTGGAGTGATTCAGCTGACGTGAGGCCTCCTGGGAACACGACGTGATCATCGATGCCTGGGCCCAACACCCGACGCTGAGACACTCTCAGGACCCCGTCTTCGATTCGCTCCGCAGGTGGACTGGCGACGAGGCACCGAGCGAGCCGCTGCCGCTGGAGATAACGATCCAGCACATGGACGATGCGGAGGAGGCCAAGGCGGTGATCTCGGCCTGGGTCGCGCCCCGCAACGTCATGATCTCCAACGACGAAGTGGCAGATTTCGTGAGCTGCTACCCGGAGCGACTCGCCGGAGTCGGCTCGGTCGACATCACAAAACCCATGGAGGCCGTTGCCGAGATCAAGCGCTGCGTCACAGAGCTCGGCTTTGTCGGCATCCGGGTCCTACCCTGGCTCTGGGAGCTCCCTCCGACTCACCCGCTCTTCTACCCGATCTACGTTGCCTGCTCGGATCTGGGGATCCCCTTCTGCACGCAGATCGGTCACACCGGCCCTCTCATGTCATCCGAGGTGGGCCGGCCGATCTACTTGGACCGCGTGGCCCTCGACTTTCCGGAGCTGGTCATCGTAGGAGGGCACATCGGCTACCCGTGGACCGACGAGGCGATCGCCGTAGCGACCAAACATCCCAACGTCTACATCGATACGTCGGCCTACACCGTCGCGCGCTACCCATCAGCGATCATCGACTACCTGAAGACTCACGGCCGACACAAGGTCCTCTTCGGCACCAACTACCCGATGATCACGCCCAAGAAGGCGCTGGCCCACCTCGACGCGCTGGAGCTCAAGCCGTCCGTCCGGGACGCGTTCCTCGGAGACAACGCTCGGCGCGTCTTCGGCCTCTAGCACCTGCCGCGACTGAGAGATCAGACGCTGCGTAGGTGGACTTCGTCGCGGCGAACGAGCTTCTCACGACAGAACGCGTCGATCGCGTCGCTCAAGATCGTGAAGCACTGACGCGGCATTTGATCGAAGCGCATCCCAGAGCCCGTGGGCCCTTGCGAGTCTCCGTCACCCCGATTCCACATCACCGTCGCGTCACCGAAGATCCGCTCACCCGACGGCAGATACATCGTGAAGTGTGCTCGCGTGCCCACCTCCAAGGGCTGTCTCATCATGACGAACATCCCGCCGAGCGAGAGGTTTGCGGTCACGACGCGCGCACACTCCGTGCTGCCTTCTGGAGTCAGCTCGACGCGTGAGCGCAGCTCGGCACGCGGTGGGCCATAACGACGATCTGTTTCTACGACAACCAAGACTTCACTCTCCTAGGCTTCATTCCTAGAGCAGGGGTCGTGCCAGGGAAATCCTAGTTTTCAGCGCCGGCTCGCGGCCCTGATCGAAATCCTTGCCGCTCCTGCGACACGTCGTGTCGCGAAGGCGTGACATCGATTGACGACCAAGCCAAGGCCACGCGAAGGCTCTGCGCGCGGCCTGAGCTCGCTGCGCCGACTCGAATTCTGCGTCGCCGTCTGCTGCGCGGGTCTCAGCAACAGCAGCGGTAATCGGCAGCAGCGATCAGCGGCAGTGATCAGCCCCCATCAGGCGTCGGCGAGCGCCTCGGTGACTCCATAGGAGCTCAGCGTCGCTTCGAACTCGGCCACGTCGTGGCACAGCACGAGCAGATCGTGACGCTCGCCCTCCCGGTCCTGGACGTGGTCCTTGAGCAGTCCCTCGGGCTTGAAACCCAAGCCCTCGAACACAGCGATGGCGCCCTGCTGATCGAGGGTCATTCTGGCCACGATCTTCTCGATTCCCTCGCCGAGTGCGCAGGCGAAGATCTCTTGGGTCAGGATCCGCCCCAGACCCTTGCCTCGCTGCGACTCGACCACCAGCACCCGCAGCTCCCCCACGTGAGAGGACCAGGGGAGCCTAGAGCGATCCAGTGTCGCGTATCCCACGACCCGACCCTCGACCTCGGCAAACAAGGTGGTGATCACGCCGTCGCGAATCTCCTGCAGCCACAGCTCCTGCACCTCGGCGCTCGTGATGTCACGTCGCAAGAACAGGAGATCATGACTGTTCAGCTGCCCGGCGAACTCGCTCAACGCCGCCGCGTCGTCAGCCGTCATCTTCCGAATGACGACCTCGCCGTCACCTAGCGCATGCCTCTGGGGGTACTCACGTGGGCTCATCGCTCCATCCTTCCTTGTCCGTGCAGCATCGGGGGTCCGCAG
>JANQPS010000190.1 GCA_028285365.1 Thermoanaerobaculia bacterium
GCGTCGAGTAAGCCTCGACGCCGCCCACGCTGGTGTCGTCACCGTCCCGCTCGAGCTTGTCGGCGTAGCGACGTGCGCGCTCCTCGGAGAAGTAGCCTCGATAGGAAACGCATCCGGCAATCACGAAGCACCAGACCCTCGGCCTGACGGAGAACTTCGGCGCGGCGACCACCGTCCAGGAGACGAAGCGGCGCTCGAGGTCGACGTAGCTGCGGTAGCTGCCGTTGTCGGGCAGTCCCAGCTCGTCGTGCGCAAAGTCGACCATGACCGGAACCCGCTCCAGAGCCGCGAGGCGAGCAGGATCCAGGTCGCCACGCTGGAGCACTCGCTCGATGGGCTTGCGTTTGACGAGGACACTCGCACCGCCCCATACCGAACGCGCGTAGTAGCCGATCGGCGAGCACGCTCCGAGCAGCAGTGCCCCCAGAGCTACCAGCAGCAGCGATCCACGGAGAACCGTCCGCCGCTCGATCTTCTGAGGAGGAAATCGCATGGCTCAGCATCATGACGCGACCCCGCATCACAAAGCAAAACCGCCCGACACCAGACGGTATCGGGCGGCCTCGAGTGGACACGAAGGGGCGTACCCGCCAGTTTCGATGGCGTGCCCCGGACGATGTCCCGGAACTACTTGCCGGTGTTGTCGATGATCTCCTTGGCGCGGTCGCGACCGCCGAGACCAAAGGCAATACCCAGCGCCAGCGCAGTGCCACCCAGCACGGCGGCGACCGCGATCTGGATGATGTCTGCCGCGACGCCCAACTGGTTGAGACCCATGCTGAACCCGAGGAAGTAGATCGCATACTGGGCGACGGTCGACGCCAGCTTCGCGTGCGGCGACGCCGACATCAGTTGGGCGATCAGTTTGCTGACGTAGTTGCCGAGGCTCATGGCCGCAACCAGGATCACGACACCCACGAACAGCTTGGGCAGATACGCAAGCAGCCCGCCGAGCAGCTCCGAGAGCTGGTCGAGACGCAGACTCGCGAGCGCCTGTTGTGCGGTCAGCAGCAGGATGACGACCATCACGACGCTGCCGGCGATCGACGAGAGACCCGCCGTTCCTTCTTTCGGAGCGAGGAAGCCGAGACCGATGCGCTGCGGTAGCGCGTCGAAGCCGACACCCTTGAGGAATCCTTCGACGAGTCCGCGCACCGTGCGGGCCACCAGAAAGCCGACTCCCATGACCAGGAACGCCACGACCATCAGCGGGATCGCCGCCAGGACCTGTTCGAGCGTCGACTTGACCGGTTCCGAGATCGCCTCGATCTGCAGGTTGTCGACCGCAGCCACCAGCGCCGCGATGAACACGAAGAAAAAGGCGACCGAGCCGACGATCTCGGAGAGCTTCTTGCTGCCTTCCGTCGAGCCGAGGCCAAACCGCTCAGCCATCGCATCACCCCCGGCAGCTGCCAGGAAGTTGCTGACGATCTCGCGCACGATGGTCGCGACGACGCGGCCCACGAAGACCAGGATGAGCGCACCGACGACGTTGGGCAAGAACTCGAAGAACTTGGTCATCATGTTCTGCAGCGGTTCGACCGCGGCCTGTTGACCCAGCGCTTCGAGGAACTGTGGCAGACCAAACAACAGAACGACGTAGAAGACGAGGCGGCCGACCATCGAGCTCGGGCCTACGACCTCACCCTTGACCTCACGCGGCTTGATCCACTTGCTCGCGCGATCGTCGAAGTCCATCGCCGTGAGCGCGCGAGTCACAGCCAGCTTGAGCAGCGTACCGACCGCCCAGAACAGTGCCAGGTAGGCAAAAGCCTGCAGCAGCCGCGGCACGACGTCGGTGATCTGGTTGAGGATGTTGCCGAGCGGGCCCGCGACCATGTTGAGGTCGAGAGCGTCGAAGAACCCGACGAAGCCAAAGAGCAGCACGATCCACTTGGCCGCCGTTCCCATCATCTTCTCGAGTGACGTCCCGGCCTTTTCCCAGGACGCCATGCGTTCTTCCATGCCGAGGTCGCTTGCCAGGCGATTGTCGAGCTCGGTCATCTCGAGCAGGCGGGTCACGGTCCATCCGACGACGATCGCTGCGAGCCACGCGATCAGCAGCCAGGCCAGCGCGGCACCCAGCTGGGGCAAGAAGGCCACGGTCCGTTCCCACAGCGGAATCAGATAGTCGTTCCAGGCTCGGTTGGCGCCTTCACTGACGTCTTCGACGCTGGTCGGAACGATGGCTCGGGCCTGCTCCAATGCGTCCGGGGCCTGGGATGCGGCCTCCTCTTGTGTCGACGCCGCCGGTTCGGGCTCTGTGGTCGATTGTCCGTCGTCGACCGAAGCGGCGGGATCTGGCGCCTGGCTTTCTGTCTCCTGCGCAGGCTCGGCCTGCGCAGGCTCCGGCTCCTGGAGGCCAAAGGCGCCACCCGCCAGGACCAGGAGCGCAATGCTCAATAGCGCTGCAACTCTCGATGCAGCAGCTCTCGATAGAACTGTCGATGCTGTAACTCTCGACGCAGTCTTCATGGGGTCGACTCCCTCAAGTGTGAGCTCAATGTGAAATCTCGAACGCGAAAGCCTCGCGTCCAAAGACGAGAAGACGGAAGTGACCGCAACGAGTGAACGGGGCGCCCGAGCACGTCATCGGTGTCCAACCAGCGACAAACCGATGACCGACAGGCCTCATTCGAATTGGCGCAACCGAAGATCGCGGCCAGGACTCTCAGACGCTTGACCTTCATTCGTCGCGGTTCACTAGGATCTGGAGATTGACTCTAGCGCGGTTGGCAAAGCCCACGGACTCGTGAGCTGACGCTTTTCCCAGCTTGTTGAGGCTTCTGACCACCCAGGCTCGCAGAAGTCACATCGTAGCGACCTCCTCACCCTGTTCGGCCACTCCAGCCGGCATCTCGAATCCGGGTTGATTGCCTTCGTCCCCAAATCTGTCGTTCTGAGAGAGAATCTCGTCACCGCCACTTTTTTCGGCCGCCGCGAGCAGCCGCAATTCGAGGTTGTGACTTCCGTGTCGGAGCGCTGTCGAAAGGCACACGGGCAAGCAGCTCGAGAGTCAGGAAAACTCTCCATCTGCAGCCACTCCATGCCTCGCAGCGCCGACCGCGAGTGACACTGTTGATCTCGGGACCCGATCCCGGCATGCGAGGAACCAGGTGACAGAAACGAGCGACGAGGAGCTGGTCGAGCAGATCAAGGAGGCGATGGACGGCGACACCCGGCTCTTCGGAGAGCTCGTCGTCAGGCATCAGCAGCGCGTGCTGGCGAACTGCCGCTACCTCACTCGCTCGCCGGACGACGCCGAAGATCTCGCACAGGAGGTCTTTACCAAGGCGTTCTTCGCGCTGCCCAAATTCGAGGCCAGGTCGTCCTTCAAGACCTGGCTACAGCGCATCAAGATCAACCACTGCCTCAACTACAACCAAAAACAGAAGGGCAAGATCCACGTCGATGTCGACGAGCCCGCGATCTGGTCGGAAGAAGAACTCCAGGTCGCCCCCAAGGCCATCGATCGGCTCAAGACGATGACTCAACGCGAGCGACTCGCCTACATTCTCGACAACATGAACGACACTCTGCGCGTCCCGCTGGTGCTCCGTGAGGTCGATGGCTACAGCTACCAGGAGATCAGCGAGCAGCTGGGCGTCGGCCTGTCGGCGGTCAAGATGCGCATCAAGCGGGCCCGGACAGCTTTCCGAGAACAGTGGGACGAACTGGACGAACAGATCGGTAGCGTGCGCTGACGACCAACCAGGCGACCACATTGCCGCTCCGTGCAAACTCCATAGCAACTCCGAAGTACCGGCAGACTCCAAGCTCCGATGACCAACACCTCAGACCAGCAAAGCGGCGGCGCCGCCAACGTCACGAGCGTCACCGACAACGGCGACAACGGCGACAACGAAATCGATACCGGAGAGCCGATCCTTGAGCTCCAGTCGCTCGCCGAGATGCCCAGCGACGGATTCATCGACCGAATCTTCAATCGAATCAATCGGGTTCAGCTAGGCAACGAGCTCACCGGCATGGCCTGGGTCGCACCCTGGCTGGTGATCAAGGAGTTTCTGACGGCGATCTTCGGATCTCTCCCCACCGCCTCTTCGGACCAGACCGGCAAGTCTGCCTCGACGTCTTCAGAAGATTCTCAGCGACCACCTGCGAACTCGTGAGCCTCGACTCGGCCCTGTCCATGTCCCTGTCACCCTCCTGCATCGACACGTCGGCGGCGAACCAGGACTCGCCACACCACTCAACGGAGCCATCACCATGCAAAGCACGACCGAACTGATCAGGCAGCAGCTCACCGAGACCTGGGAGCAGATCGTTACGGGCACGGTCGACTTCGCCCCGAAGATCCTCACGGCTCTGATCCTCATTGTCGTTGCGTTCCTGATCGCCAAGATCATCGCCTGGGTGCTGGGGATCGTGCTGCGGCGTGTGCACTTCGACACGCTCATCGAGCGGGTCGGACTCACCGCTGCGCTCAAGCAGATCGGCATCACGGCCAAACCCAGTTCACTGATTCCGAAGATCGCGTACTACCTGCTGTTGTTCCTGTTTGCCAGGACCCTCGCTGACGGGCTCGGGCTCGAGCCCATATCCCAGGCGCTGGGGGGCTTTCTCGCCTACGTCCCCAACATGGTGTCGGCTTTCCTCATCCTGATCATCGGATCGACACTGGGGCAGTTCGCGGGCAACGCGGTCGCCCGCTCAGCCGAAGCCTCGGGACTGGAATTCGGCGCTTCGCTGGGCAAGCTGCTCTCGGGCCTCATCCTGTTCATCGCGATCTTGATGGCCGTTGCACAGCTGCGCGTCGACACGGACATCGTCCGCATCGTCACGACCGCCGGATTTGCCGGCATCGCCGCAGCCTTTGCCCTGTCGTTCGGATTGGGCACCCGCGACGTCACTCGCGCCATTCTCGCCGGGTTCTACGCCCGCCGCGTCCTCACTCTCGGTCACGAGATCGAGATCGGCGGCGAGCGCGGCGTCCTCAAAGCGATCACGCCGACTCTTCTCGTTCTCGAACGCGGCAACGAGACGATCACCGTCTCGAACACCGCCCTTCTCGATCAATCCGCAACCATGAGCCCCGGAGGCCATGACTCGGAGGACTAGCCCCTTGCCCGATCCGACCCAGAAGACCCACCCTCTCCATGCGTTTCATCACAACGGTCTGACGGCACGACTCGTCGCCATCGTTTCGCTGGTTTCCGTCGCCTTCCTCACCTCACCCGTTGTTGCGCAGGAGGAGCGCGAGCCCGGCTGGTACGACACCGCCGAGCTGAGCTTCCTGACGACGACTGGCAACAGCGAGACCGACACGTTGTCGCTCAACAACACCCTCGAACGTCTCTGGGAAAACTCGAGATTCAAGCTCAGCGCTAGCGCACTGCGCGCCGAGTCGAGCACGTCTCGTTTCTCGGCCCGCCTAACGGACGGTGAGGTCGTGATCCGAGAGTTCACTCAAACCGAGCTCACGGCCGAGAACTACGCCGTGCGCTCGCGCTACGACAGGGACATCAGCGAGCGCCTGTTCTGGTACGTGGGTCTCGACTGGGAGAGCAACGAGTTTGCCGGCTTCGACAGTCGGTCCATCGGTCTCGTCGGGGCAGGTCATCGCTGGTGGAGCCACGATACGTCGGTCTTCTCGACCGACTACGCCGTGACCTACACGATCCAGGACGACCTGATCGAAGCTCCCGATGCCGACGACTCGTTCCTGGGAGCGCGCTTCTCCTACGAATACAAGCGCAGCCTCAACCAGAGCACGACCTACGGATCGGATCTCATCCTCGACCTCAACCTCGACGAGACCGACGACTGGCGAGGCGACATGAACCACTGGCTGGCCGTCGACATGACCGAGAGGCTCGCCCTCAAGGTGAACTACCGGCTGCTCTACGACAACCTGCCGTCGCTCACCGCGGTGGTCGTCATCCCGGAGGACCGCGCGGTCCTGGGCAACACCATCCTTGCCGAACTCGATGATCTCGACACCGCGCTCTCCATTGCCCTGGTTGTGAGTTTTTGAGATCGGTGGTTGCCCGCGCCACGCGAGGACGACGATGGGAGCCATTTGAGTTTCCCTTCCTATTCTCGTCATCCTGACCGGAGGCCGGGAGAAATGCTGGATCGAAGCGCCGAGTCTCACCCGGCCGAAGGGAAGCACCTCGACCCGCTCGTCTCGAGGTCCAGGGTACAACCGTCGTTGCGGCGCTCATTCCAGGTGGCGACGGCCCATCTCCGATGTTGCATCAGCGGATGACAGTGTGCTGTTCGCTACGACGGTCATGCAATGGCAACTGCAGACAGCCCTCTCGAGGTCTCCTTCGACAGTCTCAGGACGTGCTTCCCTCCGGCCGCTCGAGCAGTGCGCTGCGGTCGTGGCATCTCTCCCGGCCTCCGGTCAGGATGACATCGGCGTGGGCGCCCTCCAACAGTCTTCGCTTAGACTCAGCCACCGTCGCCCCGACCCTGCCAGGACTCCCTAATCAAGCCACTCCCAAGCCTCGCGAAGCGTTGCCGTTTCCATGAGAACTCGCGTCGACAGTCCCAAGCGCTACGTCACGTCTGACGGTCGCACCATCTATGCGATCTGTATTGAGGTGTTCCGTGGCTTCTACGGCAACGTCTACTTCATCGACGACGGCGACCGGCTCGTCATGGTCGACTGCGGCTCGGGCAACCCCGACAGCAGTGATGCCCTTCTGAAGGGAATCGAATCGATCGAAACGGAGCTGGGACGCCGGCTGGCTCTCGAAGACCTGGACGCGATTCTCATCACCCACGGACACATGGACCACTTCGGCGGACTCCGGTTCGTGCGTGAGCATACGCAGTGCCCGATCGGAATCCACGAGCTCGACCGAGGGGTCTTGAGCCACCACGAAGAGCGAGTCGTCGTGGCGTCGAAGCAGCTGCGTGTCTTCCTGGGGCGCAGCGGGGTCTCGGAGGCCACCATCGACGGTCTGATGGCCATGTACCTCTACCCCAAAGGTCGTTTCAAGTCGGTGGACGTGGACTTCTTCATCGAGCCAGGGCGCGGCATCGACGTCCCGGCCCGCGACGAAGAGAACCGGAGCGCGTTTCAGATCGACGCCGAGGTGATCCACACCCCCGGGCACTGTCCGGGTCAGGTGTGCATGCGCTTCGACGACATCATGCTGACTGCCGACCACGTCCTCTCGCGGATCACTCCCCACCAGTCTCCCGAATCGATCACCATGAACATGGGGCTGGGCCACTACCTCGACTCACTCGATCTCATCGCCGAGGTCGAAGGAGTCCGACTCGGTCTCGGCGGGCACGAAGACCCGATCGACGACGTGCCCAGCCGAGCCCTCGAGATCAAGGAGCTCCACAACCAGCGCCTGGAAGAGATCCTCGAGGTCTGCACGGAGCCTCGAACCGCCGCGGAGATCAGCCAGTCGATGTTCGGCGGCCGGAACGGCTACGACGTCCTCCTGGCGCTCGAAGAGGCCGGAGCCCACGTCGAGCACCTCCACCAGCTGGGCCGGCTCGTGGCGGCCAACCTGGACGAGATCGGAGATCAGGATCAGCCGGTGATTCGGTACCTGGCGACATAGAGAAGACGACCGCCAGTTGTGGTAGAAAACTCGTTCGTTCCCTAGAACCCGTTTCTGGAACAGGCCACCCAGACAGACGCCGAGCCCGGACGGCAGATCCGCCCGCTCCGAGGCTCGAGACCCTCGGAGCCCCCATTTGAAGATCTCTGGCGAGCACGTCTACGAATATCCCCAGGATGTGGTCTGGCAGGCCCTCCTCGACCCTGAGGTCCTCAAGCGCACCCTGCCAGGGTGTGAAGACCTCCAGCAGACCGGGGAGAACGAGTTCGCCGGCAAGCTCAAGATGAAGGTCGGCCCGGTCCAGGGTGTCTTCCAGGGCGAGGTGAAGCTGCGCGACCTCGACCCGCCCAACGGCTACGGTCTCGATCTCCAGGGCAAAGGCGCTCCGGGTTTCGTCAACGGCTCGGGCACCATCACCCTCGCTCCCCACGAGCAGGGCACCACCCTCAGTTACGACATCGATGCTCAGGTGGGCGGCCGCATCGCCAGCGTCGGCCAGCGACTGCTGGACAGCTCGGCCAAGGTGATCACCAAGCAGGGGCTGACCGGTCTCGGCAAGCAGCTCGAAGCCCGGGTCCCGGCGGCCACGGAGGCGGAAGCGTCTCCCGAGTCCCCCGAAGCCGGCGCCGGGGCAGCCACTCCTTCTGGCCAGGACGCTGACGGGGGAGCCGAGACTCCGACTGCCGACCAGGCACCGGCACCGGCTCCTGATGCTCCCGAGGCTCCGAGCCAGGCCGAGTTTGCCACCGAGTTCGCCAAGGGACTGGCCGAGGAGTTCGTTCCTCGTCGGCACTGGGGCTGGATCGGCACCAGCCTCGTCTTGCTTGCGGTCGCCGCAGTCTTCGTCGTCATGCGCACCTGCGGCGCCGGGAGCTGAGTCCACCCGACAAAACGTCTCACCATTTCTGTTTCCCGACTCCATTTTCCGAACTGAATCCACCGAACCGAAAGAAGGAGTTCCCGTCATGGGAGTGACAATCGAGCTCGAGGTCAATGGCAAGAAGGTCAGCGAGGAGGTCGAGCCTCGGACGCTGCTCGTCCACTTTCTGCGCGAGACGCTCGGTCTCACCGGCACCAACGTCGGCTGTGAGACCAGTCTCTGCGGCGCCTGCACAGTGATCGTCGACGGACAGAGCGTGAAGTCCTGTGCCCAGCTCGCCGTTCAGGCTGACGGCGCGTCGATCACCACCATCGAGGGACTGGCGCAAAACGGCCAGCTCACTCCGGTTCAAGAGGGATTCTGGGAGAAGCACGGTCTGCAGTGCGGCTACTGCACGCCGGGCATGATCATGGCCGCGACCCACCTGTTGGCCAGCAACCCCAGTCCGTCCGAGCAGGAGATCCGCGAGGGCCTCAAAGGCAACCTGTGTCGCTGCACCGGCTACCACAACATCGTCAAAGCCGTTCAGTACGCAGCCGAGTCGACCGACGGCTGATCTGTCGAGCTCTCTAGATCCAACTCAACCTCTCTGACCTCAGGAGCCGACCATGGGCAAGATTCTCGGCACTGCCGTCAAGCGTCGTGAAGATCCAGCACTGATCACCGGCAAAGGCCAATACACCGACGATCTCAAGCTTCAGGGCATGCTGCACGCGAGTATCGTGCGCAGCCCCTACGCTCACGCACGCATCAACAGCATCGACACGAGCGCCGCCGAGGCGATGGACGGCGTCGTCGCAGTCCTCACTGCCAAAGACGCCGAAGCGGCAGGCGTTCCGGGGATGATCCCGGTGGGTTGGCTGCTTCCCAACCTCAAGACGCCGGCACACCCGATGTTGGCCTCGGAGAAGGTCAACCACGTCGGCGACGCCGTCGCCGTGGTCGTGGCCGAAGACCGCTACATCGCCCGCGACGCGTCCGATCTCGTCGACGTCGACTACGAGCCGCTGCCCGCCAGCACCGACCCCAAGGCAGCCGTCAGCGGCGACGCCGCCCAGATCCACGCCGACGCCGAGAACAACGTGGCCTTCGACTGGGAGATCGGTGACGCTGAGAAGACCGCGGAAGCGTTCGCGAACGCGGCCACGACGGTTTCGGTGGACCTGCGCAACAACCGGCTCATCCCACACGCCATCGAGCCGCGCGTCGCCCTCGCTGACTTCAATTCGGCTACCGGCGACCTGACGCTCCATCTGACGACCCAGAACCCGCACGTGCATCGCCTCTTGATGTGTCTCGCTTCGGTCGGCCTGCCCGAGCACAAGGTGCGGGTCGTCGCTCCCGAGGTCGGCGGCGGCTTCGGCTCGAAGATCCACCACTA
>JANQPS010000785.1 GCA_028285365.1 Thermoanaerobaculia bacterium
GTAGGGAATGACGACCACGGCCCCGCCAATGACGGTATTGCGCTCCGCGTCGATGACGTCGAATCGGCGCCCGACACTTCCCGAGACCTCGAATCGGCCGTCGAATCTTCCCCGGTCCACCACCTGCTCGGCCTGAAAGAAGGCCCGAAGCTCTTCTTCTGTCGTGCTCTTCTCAGCCAGCGTGAGGAGCACCATCGCGTCCTGCTCCGGTGAAATGGCTGCCACCTGAGAGCGAGCGTTCTGAGTGGGCCAGCCGTCAGGGAAGTCGAGAACGAAGCGCAGGTCCGGGTGATAGAAGCGCGCCTCCTTGAAGAAACCCTCGCGAGGATTCTGACCGTAGATCATGCCGTCGAGACGACGCAGGTAGCTGTCACGCTCCCGGATGAGATCTGTTTCGTCGCCGTCGAACTCACCAGTAGCTTGCGCGGTAGCGATACGTTCTTGAAGGAGCCGAGCTCTGCCGCCCGGGTCGGGATGAGTCGAGGCCCAGACTGGAGGACCTCCTTCTCGCTGTGCGGCCAGACGCTGAAACGTCTCGAAAGTCTTGATCAGAGCGCTCGGATCGTGCCCGGTGCGCAGGGTGTAGCGAACGGCGAGCGAGTCGGCCTGTCGCTCATCGTCCCTGCTGTACTTGAGAAACAGCAGTCCGGTCAGTGACTGAGCTAGCCCTCCCCACTGTTGTGCCTCTTCTGGAGCCGCGACCGCTCCGGCCACCAGTCCGATCTGAGCCAGCATCTGCTTGCTCATCTGACTGGCCGAGTGGCGCGCCGTGACGTGGCCGATCTCGTGGCCCAGGACGCCCGCGAGCTCGGCCTCCGAGTTGAAGTAGCTGAGAATTCCGCGGGTCACGTAGATGAAGCCACCAGGAAGGGCGAACGCGTTGACCAGAGGATCATCGAGAACCCGAAACTTCCAGTCGAGATCAGGGCGTTCCGAGAAGGCTGCGAGTCGGTCTCCCAGCTCCTGGATGTACTGCTGAAGGTCTTCGTCGTCGTAGAGCCCGAACTGGTTGATGATCTGTGGATCGGCCTCGATCCCCAACGCTCGCTCCTGTGCTTCGCTGACGAGACTCAGCTCACGTTTCCCCGTTGCCGGATTCACCGAACAGGAGATCACGAAGAGCACGGCTGCCAGCCCTGGCACCAGCAGCAGCCAGGTTGGCGGGACTCGCCGGGCTCGAGATGACGGACAAGACATCGTGGGCATCACAGACACTCCTCACCAGAAGATTCGAGACTCTGCGATCCGGACCGTCCGTCCAGAACGCGGCGTCCTCAGGATCTCATGGACCTCAAATCGAGCGAAATGAGATCCGCTGTGCCGACTTCGTCCCCTGAGGACTTCCTAGCACAGTCGCACGACCCTCTCCAAGCGCCTCTCCAGGCGCGGGCCCCCGTGAGTTGTCCTGACTTGCCCTGACCAAAAGCGACCAGGAACGCTGCGCTGCGGCTGGGCGAACGGCTACAATCTTCAGACGCTCAACATCATCGCCCAACGTCATCGTTCTGACCGCCAATTGCCTGGCCAATTGCCTGACTGGCACCGCAAGACGGGCACCAGGCGCGAACAAGGAGACGCTCGTGTCCGACAATCCACTCGACAAGTCCGCCGCCAAGGCAGCCGAT
>JANQPS010000794.1 GCA_028285365.1 Thermoanaerobaculia bacterium
CACCTCGATTTGGTGTGCTACAGCCGCGAGGAGCGTTCTGGCGGAGGTGAGGATCTATTTCTGGCTCACAAGTCGAAGGGCTGGCGGTCGGCCGACCCACTCGGTCTTGCAGCCCACGTTGACAATGCTCGCGACGGGTTCTCGGATACGGAGGACAGTGAGACCGGCACAGATCAACTCCGGCGCGTCATTCGGTACTTGAAGCGCTGGTATGATGTCGCGATTCAGAAGGATTCCGATGCGAAGCCCAGCGGCCTTGCCTACACCTTGCTCTCGATCGAGCGTACCTGGAAGGAACTGAGTTGGGATGGCAAGCCCAACGACCTCATTGCGCTACGTCGCGTAGCAGATCACTTGGCGACGCATCCCGGTCGGCCGAGCGCCCTCAAGCCGACGCCTGAGTATGAGGATCTGTTCGCTGGCCTCACCGATGCCGCCATCGAGAAACTGAAGACCCGGGCAGCCTCACTGGTTGCTGCGATTGATGAAGCGCAAGAAGCTGTCGATCCTGTGGATGCATGCAAGGCGCTTAGGAAGGTACTCGGGGACGACTTCCCGGTGCCTGACCCGGACGACACCGGTAAGAAGCAGAAGTCGGCGGCGATCATCACGCCGAGCACTTCAGCTTGACCACGCTTCTTGAAGCCCTCGTCGGGCATCGCGCGCCAGCAGGGCAGCTCGCGCGGGCCTATCTGGCGGCTCGCGGATTCACGGAGAGCGACGATTGCTGGGTCGGGGAGGTAGACGTAGGGCTGGATGA
The DNA here is from genome assembly GCA_028285365.1 of Thermoanaerobaculia bacterium. Classification (GTDB taxonomy): domain Bacteria; phylum Acidobacteriota; class Thermoanaerobaculia; order Multivoradales; family Multivoraceae; genus JANQPS01. Next base: position 761 of record JANQPS010000794.1, read on the forward strand.
GCCCGCCGAGCTGAGAGTATCTCTGCCTGTAGGGTTCCCGGACGATCTGCCGCAGGTGCGGATCGACCCAGCAAGGCTGCCCCGACGACTGCCCCATGTTGAGAGCGATGGGAAGGTCTGCATCGCATCCTCGACGAATCTTCTCCTGGATGTCGGCAACCCCGAGGGCATTGTAGAGCAGGCGATTGATCGGGCGTGCGAGATCTTGTCGAAAGGGTTGACAGGTGCGAACGCGGGTGACTTCCTCGTCGAATACCTCGCCTACTGGCCTCCTGCGGGTGGAAGTCGGGCGCTGTCAATCGTTAGCCCGCTGGATCAGTCACGTCGGATATCGCTGCTTACGTGTCCGCGCGCAGCGCTGCCCAGCGGTCGTAGTGAGCTGTTCGCCAACGATGTCACGGAGGCGGGCGATTGGCTAGGCCGACTCGGCCTTTCTAGTGTCAGCAACGAGCCCGCTTTTCTAGTGTCTCTTGACACTCCGTTCGATCCCCCAGAGTTCGGGCGGGAACTAACTTTTGGTGAGTTGCTGGCGCTCATTCGAGCGAACGCATCCGAGTCGGCGCGTGAGAAGATGCGGGAGTTTCTCGAATCTACGAGGCTGCCCGTCCGTCTCTTGCTCTCGATGCCAGTGTCTCCAGAGGAAAGAACTCTCGTCGGAGTTCAGTTCGGTCCGCCCTCGGGCAATCGCGGAAAGGCTGCGAGGGCCGGAATGAGACCCGGGCGGGCTTCGGCCCGGCTTCTCATCGAGCGCGCTTCGTTGGAGCGCACCTCTAGCATCCGTATCGAACGGTTTGACAGCGCGTTCCTCTTGGGCCGGACAGGAGCCAAGAGCTTGAGTCTAGAGCGTCATGCAACTGTCGTTGGCTGCGGGGCGGTGGGATCGTCCCTGGCCTTCCACCTCGCGGCTGCCGGAGTCGGTCACCTGACGCTCATAGACTCCGAGACTTTCGAGAATTCGAACATCCATCGTCATTTTGTAGGTGCGGCCGCTGTCGGCCTGAAGAAGGTCGAGGCGGTCAAGGCTGAGCTGGGTCGGCGGTTTCCTGGCCAGCGGGTGGAAGCTATTGGCGAAGACTTCATCACCGCAGCGAAGACCCGCGAAGATGCCATTCTGAACTCAGACGTAGTTGTCTTCGCGACGGGCAACCATACGTTCGAACGGCTCGCCAGCAAGGCTCTGTCTAATCGTGTTCCAACGGCGAGTTGTTGGGTCGAGCCGCTTGGCGTAGCGGGGCACGCTCTGTTGAGAGGAGATCCGCATGCTCCGGGGTGCTTGGACTGCATCTACGAGCCGGACGACGAACTCGGGCTGGTGAACCTCGCTGCAATCGTCGCCCCCGGGCAGGACCTTGACGTTCAGTTCGCGGGCTGCTCAGGTGCATTCACACCGTTCTCTGAGTTGAACTCGGACAAGGCAGCTCTGGGAGCAGCGACGGCGATTGTCGAGCATCTCACCGGTGCAGACACGTCAAACAGACTGGTGACGTGGCGGGGGCTGAAGTTGCCTGAGGGCGTGCGACTCTCCCAGAGGTCACGCCGAGTCGAGCAAGGTGCTGTCCGTGTCGAGAGAAACTTCTTTCGCCGGTCATGCAAGGTCTGTGGACTTGGCTAGGCGACTGCGGTTCGAACGGGTAGGAGAACGTCCAGCCACCGTCGAGATAGCGCCGGTTGCCCGTCGGACTTTGGATTCGTTTAGGCAAGAGAATCGTGGAGATCCCGAAGCTGGGGGCGTGCTGCTAGGAAGACTGATTGAGGAATCGGACGATGTGGTGATTGACGAAGCAAGTGTGCCCAGCGATAGCGATCGCCGAGGACGAACCTTCTTCCAGAGAGCACGTCGCGCCGCCCAGAAGATTGTTGACCGTGCTTGGCACAAGACCAAGGGAACCCGAGTCTATCTTGGCGAGTGGCACACTCACCCGGAACCCGTCCCTCATCCGTCTACTCAAGATGTCTCGGACTGGCTCAGCATCGTGCGGACGGCTCGCTTTGAGCAGGACTTCCTGCTGTTCATAATCGTCGGTACTAAGACCATTCGGACCTGGATCGTCGAGAGGGACACATCGGATGCGCGAGAGCTGAAGCCGAAGGACCTCCGCAAGCCGTCCGCTGCCGAGGCTAAGGCGTAGCCACGGCCACGCCCGGGCATCTGCCGATTCGGGCTCAAGGTGTATATCAAGAGATCCGATGCTATCCGCTGACACCCTTGCTATACAGTTCAGGATCTGGGGGGCACGACGCCCACGGCACCCTGCTCCACGTTCAGTGGGGGGGGTCCCTACGGTGTCGGCGTTTCGAGTGCTCAGGGCTCGGCTACCCGGCGCGCAGGGTGCCTAGGAGGCTATGGCTTGATCTTGGCCTTCGCGATCCGGGTGACGAGGTCGTGGGCGAAGGGCGCAAGCATGCCCGCGAAGAGCCCAAAGATCAGTGCGTCGAACTTGGTCTCGAAGTCTCCGAGGAAGAGCACGCCGAGCACGCTCACCGCGCGGGCGGCGTTGCGGGTGCCGCGATCCCACTTGGTCGACGTGCTGACCTTGATGCTATTGATCCTGGCATCGATCGCGGCACCTAACCTGGCTCGGTCTTCCTGGTCGAGGTTGTCCTTCGCCTCGACCTTTTTCCATACCTTCTGAGCACTCCCGTCCTTGTCGATCCAGAGTTTGAAGAAGTCGATCGAGTCGGGATCGGATGGAAAGTGAAGCGCGTAGTTCTTCGCTCCCGTCAGGCTTCCGACTACTGCCGGGATCTCCTGTCCGTAGAACGATCTCTGCTCGAACGTGGTCACACGAACGATGAATGCCTCCACGGCCTTTGCGTCCTCGGGTGAGCCGTGCTCCTCCATCGCGCCGAGCACACGCTGGCGTACATACCAGGGCCGAACGAAGCCCTTGAACGTGTTCACGAACGCCATCGCGAGCACGCTGACGGCTGCAATTCCGATCAGGACGGCGGTCAGCTCGTCTATGAAGTCGCCGACGCCCACACGCAGAGCGTCGGACATCCCCGTCAGGATCTGAGTTGGCTTCCAGTCGCCCATCAAGCGAGCCCTATCCGCAGTGCATCGAAGATCTGGCCGATCGGGCAGAAGTAGCCGCAACGCCGGTTTCGGCTGCCGCCGACGTGGATCCCGATCAATCGACCGGTCGATGCGTCCAGGACCGGTGCGCCGCTGTCTCCCGGGGCCGACTCGTAGCTGGCCACGACGAGCTCGCCAAAAGTCAGGGGCGGGCGCAGTCCGCCGCTCGGGTGGCCCAGAGAAACGGACTGTACGCGCGAGACGATCGAGCCTGCGCTCTCGGTCGAGCGGCCGTAGATCTCGACCCGCGCTTGATCATCGGGAACATCTCCGATCTGGTCGACCCGTGCGCCTGCGCCCGAGACGAAGCGTTCGATCTGGATGTCCGGATGAAGCCGCGCGATGGCGGCGTCGACCTCGTTGACCAGGTGAGGGCTCAGCCCTGCGCCCTCGACCGCCTCTGCTACCTGGTCGTACTCGCCGAGCCCCAGACTGTCCTGTGTCGCGGGCTGCGAGACCGGGCCCGGCCGATCGGCGCCGTGTGGGAGAAGCACGTGCTCGCAGCTCAGAAGGAAGCGCTCGGCGCCGTGCGGCGTGCGAACGACGCCGGCCGTCATCGTGCCCGGCGCGTCGTCGAGCCGGCCGATACTGCAACCTGGCGAGA
>JANQPS010000804.1 GCA_028285365.1 Thermoanaerobaculia bacterium
GAGGACCCGGAGGAGGTTGTCGCCGCGTTCGAGCGCGCGCGCGATGTGACGGCGAAGGGGCAACCTGTCGTGCTGGAGTTCATCACCGGTGAGGAAGCCATGATTCCTTTCGCCCCCTGGCACAAGGAACGTTGCGCCGGTCCTGATCGGACGCGCTAGCCGGATCTCGCGCCGCGCGGTCACGGCCTTGCGTCTTGCGTGCGACGAAGAGAAACTCCGCGGATGCGAGCTCGTGAACTGTTGCGCTCTCACGAAGGTGAGCTGTCGGCGTTGCTGGAGCGTCGCTACGGCTTGACGGGAACGTGGTCGGCGCTGCCTGGGGAGGTCGACGCCAATCTTCGGCTGAAGACCGGTCGAGCCGGGGCGGTCATCGTGAAAGTGACTCCGGCGGGAGAAGGCGTCGAACGTGCCGCTGCAAGAGTCGACCTCCAGGTTGCGATCTTCGATCATCTCGACGACGCCCAGCTGCCGTTTGCGGTGCCGAAGGTGCAGCGATCTTTGTCCGGTGATGCGCGACTCATCGTTCCTTGCGCGGACGGGGATAGCGTGTTGTGGGTTTGCCGCTGGATGGATGGTGAGGTCCTCGCCGAACGTGGTCATGCCTCCCCCGAGCTGTGCAGAGACCTTGGCCGCTCCCTGGGCGAGCTCGATCGGGCTCTCCTGACGTTCAGCCACGAAGGCACGCGGCGGCCAGACTTCAAGTGGGATCTCTGTCGAGCCGGCTGGATCGGCAGTCATCTCGACGCCCTATGTGACGATGCCGTTCGTTCTGCCGTCGAGGACGTCTGCGACCGCTTCGTCAGGCGAGTTCAGCTTTGCCTCGGTGACGTCCCGCGATCGGTAGTACACAACGACGCCAACGACCACAACCTCCTGGTCGCGTACCGAGACGGTCGAGAGATCTTGGCGGGTGTGTTGGACTTTGGAGATCTCTGCGAAACGATACGAGTTGCGGAAGTTGCCATCGCCGCGTCCTACGCCGCGATGCTCAGTGACGATCCTCTCGCGGCGATCGACGCTGTAGTCAGCGGGTATGACTCCGTGCTCACGCTCTCTGAGAAGGAACGCGAGCTGGTCGTGCCGCTCGTCGAAACCCGCCTTGCCGTCAGCCTCGTCAATTCGGCGATCGAAGTTCTAGACAGGCCAGACGATCCGTACGTCACCGTGAGCCAGGCCGGAGCCCGGCGCCTGCTTCTCGAGCTGAATGGTCGCAGCCACGCGGTGGCTTCGGTGCGGCTCGCAAGAGCCTGTGGTGCGACGCCCTCGCGGCACGCGCCCGTTCGCGAGCACCTCGAAGCGAATCGCGGGAGATTCGAGCCAGTGCTCGACTGTGGCAGCCCTCTCGAGGAGGCTCCCGTGCTGGATCTTTCATTCGAGTCGCTGCTGGTGGGTGACGACGTGCTGAGGCTCGACGCGACGAAGATGGCTCGCCACGTCGAGGACGTCATGCGCGAGGTCCATGCCTCCTGCGCCATTGGCCGCTACTCGGAGCCTCGCCCGATCTACACCGACGTCGCCTTCGGTTTTGACGAGCCCACTGCGAGGCGTCGTACCGTGCATATGGGAATCGACGTGTTCGCCCCAGCGGGGACCTGGGTTCGGTCGCCGGCAGCTGGTCGGGTCGTCGACGTTCGAGTCTGCGAAGGGCATCTCGACTATGGCGGCCTCGTCGTCCTCGAGCACGGGACTCCTGACGGCGTGATGTTCTGCACGCTTCACGGTCATCTGGATCCAGCAAGCATCTCCGGCTTGCGGCCGGGTGATGAACTGACTCCAGGCCAGCGGTTCGCTCAGCTCGGCTCGGTGCAGGTCAACGGCGGCTGGCCACCACATCTCCATCTGCAGGTTCTGGCTCACTCTGCTGAGGATCTGGAAGGTGTCCCTTGGGGAGTGGTCAACCCCGACGATCTCGGGGCCCATCTGGAGGTCTTCCCAGATCCGTCGCCGCTCGTCGGGGGGCGCTTGGAGCAGACGGTTTGGCGGGCAGGCCCCGACCTGTCTTCGACCCGCACCGATCATCTGGCGGCGAATCTCGCGACCAGCTACTCAGAGCCTTTGGCGTTGGTGCGCGGCTGGCGGCACATTCTCTTCGACCGTGACGGTCGGCGATACCTCGATGCCTACAACAACGTTCCGCACGTCGGACACGGTCACCCGGCTGTGGTTGAAGCCGTGGCGCGTCAGACGGCTCTGCTTGCCACCAATACCCGCTATCTCCATTACGGCATCCAGCGCTACGCAGAGCGTCTTTGCGCCCTCCTGCCAAAAGAGCTGTCGGTGGCCTTCTTTACCCCCTCCGGTAGCGAGGCGAACGAGCTCGCCATTCGGCTCGTTCGCCAGTACACGGGTCGGCGAGATATGTGCGTCATGGACCATGGCTATCACGGCCACACCAATGCAGCGATGGCCTTGAGTCCTTACAAGTTTCGCCAGGAAGGAGCCCCACCCCAGCCAGAGTGGGTCCACGTGACCGCCCAGCCGGACGTGTATCGAGGCTCGTATCGAGGGAACCGGGCCGGAGCCTTGTTCGCCGCCGATGTGACCGCAACCGTCGAGTCACTCGTTGCCGAAGGGCGGGCTCCCGCGGGCTATCTGTGTGAGTGTCTGCCCAGTGTCGGAGGCCAGCTCGAGCTCCCGGCAGGGTTCCTGGCCACCGTCTACGACGCTGTGCGGCGTGCCGGCGGACTCTGCGTTGCAGACGACGTGCAGACGGCTCTCTGGCGGACCGGCGACCATGCTTTCGGCTTCGAGCGGCACGGCGTCGTGCCTGACATTCTCGTTCTCGGCAAGCCGCTCGGGAACGGTTTCCCGATTGGCGCCGTGGTGACGACCCCCGAGGTCGCCCAAGCCTTCTCACGCGGCCCCGAGTTCTTCAGCACCTTCGGCGGGAGTGCGGTGGCCATGGCAGCGGGCCTTGCGGTCCTCGACGTGCTGGAGCAGGAGCGACTTGCGGAGAATGCCCAGAGGGTTGGCGCGTTGCTAGTTCAGGAGCTAAGAGGACTCGCCCAGCGACACGAGTCGATAGGCGACGTCCGCGGCCGCGGGTTCTTCATCGGTGTGGAGCTCGTTCGCGACGCCGATCCAGCCAAACCGGCGAGCGAGCTCGCGCGGCGAGTCAAGAACCGGCTTCGACAGCGACGGGTGCTGATCGGTACCGACGGACCCGACGACAATGTCCTCAAGATCAGGCCGCCTATGACCTTCGACGAGAACGCTGCATCCTGCGTTCTCGGAGAGCTCGATCAGGCTCTCCGGATGTGCTCCCGCACAGGGTGATGCCCAATGCTCTGAGGAGAGAAACTCCTACTCGGCAGGCGCTTCCATGGCGCCCGGCACCGAGCCTTTCGCCAGCTCCTGGTCGACCAGGAGAAGGCCGAGCGAGGTGTCTCCGGCCAGGCGCAGTCGCCCGAGGAGTGCCCTGACCATGTTCTCCTCCTCGACCTGCTCGGTGATGAACCAGTCCAGCATGATCGACGCGGCGCGATCGCTGTTCTCTTGAGCCATCTGGTGCAGACGGTGAATCGATGCCGTGTTCGCCTGCTCTTTGGCGAGTACCTCTTCGACGACCGCGCGCGCCGACGGCCAGCTCATCGTGGGCTCGGGGATCGCAGGGAGCTTGACGTCGAGATCGCGCTCGACGAGGTGATCGATGATGCGGTTTGCATGTCCCAGCTCCTCGGCGGATTGGTTGCGCATCCAGGTAGCAAAGCCGGGGAGGTCGTGAAGATCGAACCAGACGGCCAGGCCGAGATACTCGTGCGCTGCGCCGAACTCGAGGAGGAGGTGCTCGTTGAGACTGTCGTGCAGTTGCTTGTCCACGAAGGAGGTCTCCAGATGGGTTGGCCGCGCAGGGCGGGCTTCTCGAAGTTCTCGATGAATGATGGCTCGAGGCGGGCTGCAGACTATCAGCGCCAGTCGCCCACGGGGCGAGCCTCGAAGCTCTTCTAGACCGCTGGTCTTGGCCGGTCGGGCGGCCGGCCGTCGTCACACGCTGGGAACTGGATGCCTGAGCCCTTGGCCACGGCTCGGGCACGCTTGGGTCATCGCTGATGCCGGACGAACTAGAGGCGTCGCACCTCGATCGTCTCCGAGCTTTCGCTCGCGATGCGCCACGAGCCATCCTCGCGAACCATGCTCATGGTCTTGCGGACCACGTCTTCCAGCGTGTCGGATCGATAGACCTGCAGAAAGACCACCTGCGCTCGGTCCGACTGGTGCTCGACTTCGACGTCGGAGACCGATACGCGAACGAACTCGGGAGCACGGATCCGGTCGCGTCGGTGATCGCGCCACTCGTCCAAACTACGACCGCGACCCGGCTGAAAGGTTGCTGAATAGTGAGCGAGATACCCATCGGGTTCTTGCTGAGACCAGGCTCTGCTCCACTCGCTCAGGAGCTCTTTGATCTCGAGGGTGACTCCGTCTGCTGGCTCTGCAAGAGGCGTCGGGACAGGAGACGTAGCTGCGGCGGGGGTTGTCTCCCCGAGATCCTCGAACCCGCCGGTTTGTGGAGCGGACTCGTTGAAGCCGCTCGCAAGGTCTTGAGGGGTGGCCGGCGAGGGCAGCAAGATGGGGTTGGTCGAGGCCAGCGCCGCTCTCTGGCCGAGCTGCTCGCCGAAGAGTAGATAGGTGCCGCCGAACAGAAAGACCCCGAGGGCAACGCCACTCAGGACCGGCGCCCAGGCACTGGTTGTCGGGTTCTTGGCGACCGCTGCGCCGCCGTACCCGAGGATGCCGTCGCTGGGGCTTTCCACGTCGAGCTTTTCGAGAACGTTACGAAGAGTCGCCCGGTCCGGAATGCGTCGTGGCAAGAGAGCGCTGGGATTCTCCTCGATGTAGACCCGTACCTGCTTGCGTCCCTCTCCCATCAGCCTTTGAAATTGCACACCAACGCCAGATGGTCGATGGCGGTCGACCTTGAGCTGCCGACGCCAAGCGACGCGAGCGTCGCCCGAGATGGGTTCGTCGCCTTCAGCAAGGCGAAATTCGAACTGGAGCTCGGTCCCTGCAGGGTAGGTCTTGTCGGTCGTGATGAACATTCCGGTCATGGAGAGGTTCCACAAACGTGCCGTGACCGGCTCGTTGTCGCCGACTCTGAGCACGACCTCCGCTTCGACCGCGTAGCGCTGGGACTCGGGTGGGATCTGAGAGGACATGGATTTGACCCAAGGGATTCGAGTGAGACGAGATGATGGTCACAGCCGCGGCCTCGCGTGCCTGATCCGGAGGATCTGACCTGGGCTCAAGAACCGATCCACGGTCTGCTTCCAGAACGAAAAAGTAGAGGATGGCATCAGCCAAAATTTGCCGCCCTCCGTTTCCTTCTATAAGCAAGAGGTGGGCCATGCAAGGGACCTGCGAAGAATCCCTGTGTTTGCGGGCCCAATCACGTCGAGACTGGCTTGGGCCGCCGTCCCGATGACCGCGACTGTTCCGGAACCGAACCCGAAATTGACGCCAAACGTCTGTCGGGTGTCAGCTTGGTGCTGTGGCTACTGGTTCTTGATCGCCACCACCGGGTCGACGCGCATCGCGCGCCGAGCGGGCAACAAAGAGGCGAGAATTGCAACCGCAAACAGGGTCGTGACTGCGCCGGCCGTGGCTATCGGGTCGAACGGCCCGACGCCGTAAAGGAAGCCACTGAGCAGCTTCCTCAAGAAGAACGAGATCACCAATCCCGCTCCGATTCCGATGGCTGCGAGTGTAGTTGCCCGCAGTACGACCTCGCCCAGGATCGCTCGGGGTTTTGCTCCGAGAGCGAGACGCACGCCCAGTTCCTGGACCCTTTGGGTCACGCTCAGGTTCATGACCCCGAAGATTCCGACAGCTGCGAGGATCAGTGCAAGCCCGGAGAAGATGCTCGTGATCACAGTGGCGAAACGCTCGTCCGCGGCACGGTTGGAGAAGCGTTTGCGCATCGATTCCACCGGGTTGAGTGGAATGCTGCTATCGAGCTCTCGGAGGAGTTGGTGAATCTCGCGCTCCTGAGCGCCGAGTCCAGTCTGACTGCGCATGACGACGTAGAAGTCACCCTCTTCGAGTTGCTCGAAGGGGAAGTAGATGTCGCGATTCTCGTAAGGCGACCGAGGTCCACGAGCTTCGATGTCGTCGACGACTCCGACCACCGTCCACTGCGGGTCGTCGTTCACCTCGGGTTCGAGTCTGAAGCGCTTGCCCAGCGCCGATTCGCCTGGCCAAAGTGATTCCGCGGTGCTCGCGCTGACAACCGCCACGGGAACACGGTCAAGGCGATCGGTGTCGTCCAGCAGTCGGCCCTCGAGGAGGGGGATATCGAAGGTTTCCAGATAGCCGGGTGCGACAGAGTGTCTGAACACCAGGACTCCCTCCCTGTCATCGAGATCGCTCTCTCGCAGCGCTGTCGCTCCGAAGAGTGCGTCCGGAGCCAGTCGGCGACCGCCAAAAGACGCCATCTCGAAAGAGCCCGACGACTCGAGCCGGTCCGTGAACTCTTCCGCGAACCGAGCCTTCGCGCCAGGCTCCTCGTACTGCTCGCCAACCAGTTGGAGCCGAATCGCGCTCAGCCTGGAGGTGTCGAATCCGACGTCGAGACTCGAGATGGCGCCGAGACTTCGAAGGAGCACACCGGCTCCCAGGCAGAGAACCAGAGCCATCGCCACTTCCAACACGATCAGTGCCGAGCGCAGACGTCGCCCGCCACGCCCTGGCCCCTTCGACTGGGTTAGATTGGCCGAGAGTCGCTTGGATCGAGCCATCGAGATCGGGATCAAGCCAAGAAGTAGTGTGAGGAAGACGGCAATCGCTACGACTCCTAGCAAGACCGGCGGTGCCAAGGGATCTACCTTCGCGCTAGCCGGAGGTATCTCGCTGAGGTCTACCAACGTAACGGTTGCGGGTCGAGCAGCGATGCTGGCAAGCGAGAGACTGGCGGTCGTTACGACCACAAGTGGCCAAGCAGATGAGTAGTAGATAGCGATTGGAGATGCGCCAAGGGCGCGGTACATGCTGATTTCGGCGACCCGGCCTATCGAGGTAGCCAGCACTAGATTCCCCAGGTTCGCATAGCACAGGAGAAGAAGTGCGCATGCGGCCATCAGGACATACAGGCCTCCTCGCTGAAGGTCGTGACTGAAATAGTGCTCTCGGAGAGGAATACTCGTCAGCTCAAGCCCTTCGTGGGCCTTCGGGTAGTCGGTCCTTAGTTGTTGAGAGATCCGATTGAGCTCGCGCCTTTCCATCTCGGGTGTCGCGCTCGGTTTGAGTCGGACCACCCCAGTGAGCCACTGGGTGTTGGGGTCGTCCAGGTATTTCGAGCCCAGGAGCGTACGGGCAGACTCGATTGGCAATAGCACATCAGTGTGAAGCCAGCCGATTCCTCGAAAACGATTGGGGAGCAGCCCGACCACTTGAAACGTCTGGCCATTGACTCGCAGCGCCTGTCCGCGCACCGGGCTCGTAGCGAAGAGTCTCTGAGCCAGTCTGGGAGACAGGGCTACTCCCCTTGGGTCTGCCCCAAAGGACGCCGATTCTGGCTTCAGGCCGAGCACTGATGCGTAGTTCGGGGATGCGAACTCGGCAAGAGTAGAGATTGATTGCTTGCCGCTGGAGACGACGACGCTTCTAGCTTCAGAAACAACCGCAACTGACTCGTACGCTGTGGACTGCGCGGCTCGTTGGGTTGAGACGGCCGAGCCAAGCATTCTGCTGACTCCACGTTCGGG